>JAUZEY010000166.1 GCA_030838785.1 Actinomycetota bacterium
TGTGACCTCGTCGAGGTGTCCAACGGCACGATCCCGTTGTCGAATTCGGAGAAGGCCGACTACATCCGCCGCTGCGCGTCCGAGTTCTTCGTCACCAGCGAGGTGGGGTTCAAGGACCAGGCCCGGGCCGAGGAGATGTCGGCCGCCCAGTGGGTCGACTGCATCGCCGAAGACCTCGCCGCCGGCGCCGGTCTCGTCATCACCGAAGCCCGGGAGAGCGGCCGGAGCGGGATGTGCCGCCCCGACGGGCAGCTCCGGGCCGGGCTCGTCGAGACCATCCTTGCCGGCGGCGCCGACCCCGACCGGCTCCTCTTCGAAGCGCCGACCAAGGACCTGCAGGCCCAGTTCGTGACCCTGCTGGGGCCCGACGTCAACCTCGGCAACGTCTCCCTCGGCGACGTGATCGCCCTCGAGACGCTGCGGCTCGGCCTGCGGGGTGACACACTCCTCCACTTCGAGGCGGCGTCGCTCTATGCGTGAGCCGCCCACATCGAGTTCATCCAGCGTCTTCCACCTCGCCATCCCGGTCCGCGACCTCGACGAGGCCGTCGAGTTCTACGTCGGGAAGCTCGGCTGTCACCTCGCCCGCCGCTACCACGACCGGATCACCCTCGACTTCTTCGGCGACCAGGTCGTGTGTCACCTCTCCGGGGTCGAGTCCCTCGACGCCTCCCCGGCGCTGTACCCCCGCCACTTCGGCGTCACGTTCCGGTCCATCGAGGACTTCGACCGGGTGCTGTTCCTGGCTGTGCAGCGCGACGTGGAGTTCTTCGCCCCGGTGTCGCCCCGGTTCAAGGACGCGGTCGAGGAGCACCTCACGTTCGTGTTGCGCGATCCGTCCAACAACCTGATCGAGTTCAAGCACTACCGCGATCCCCGGATGATGTACTGAGCGGAGGCCGGGGCTATGGGGACGAAGGGCCAGTGGATCGCCGCCGGTGGGGCAGTGGCGACAGCCGTCGCCCTGGCGCTGTCCGGGGTGCGGTGGCGCGGCAGCGGGCAGGGCGCGACGCCGGCCCGGCCCGTGAGCGCCACGGCGCCGGGCCAGACGCCGACGGGCCAGACGCCGAAGGGCTGGATCACGACCAACGGGGCGCTCACGGTGGGCGGGATCGCCCGCCGCTACCTCCTGGTCCGCCCGGCCGCCCCTTCGAAGACGGCGCTCCCGGTCGTCATGGTCCTCCACGGCCGCAACGCCACGCCCGAGATCGAGGAGCAGCGGACGGGCCTCCGGGCCATCGCCGGCCCCGCCATCCTCGTCTACCCCGCCGGCTACCAGGAGTCGTGGAACGCCGGGGCCTGCTGCGCCGGGGCCCACGCCGCCGGCGTCGACGACGTCGCCTTCCTCGACGCCGTCGTCCACCGGGTGCTGACCTCGCAGCACGACGCCGCCGCCGGTCGGGTCTTCCTCGTCGGCTTCAGCAACGGCGGGAAGATGGCCTTCCGGCTGGCCTGCGCCGAGCCGCACGTGTTCCACGCCGTGGCCATCGTCGGGGCGGTGCCGGTGAGCGCCTGCGAGCACCCTCCGGCCGTGCCGTTCGCCGAGCTGGCGTTCGACGACGACCCGCTTCTCACCCTGACACCGGCGCAGCCCCACAAGGCGGTCAACGGCTTCCCCCAGCCGAGCATCGAGGAGGAGGCTGCCGCCCTGCGGGCCGCCAACGCCTGTCGGGGCGACGGGCGCCAGGAGGTGCAGGGCACCCTGACCGTCACCCGCTGGACCGACTGTCAGACGGGGAAGGCGGTCGAGCTCGGTGTGTACCACGGCGATACCCACGTCTGGCCGGCCGGCGACGCCGTTACCCCGCCGGCCCAGCAGGTGATCTGGACCTTCTTCCGATCGATCACGGAGGACCATCGATGAGCCTCGAACAACGTCTCGTGCTGGTCCGCCACGGCCGGACGGCCTGGAACGCCGCCGGCCGGTTCCAGGGCCAGGCCGACCCGCCGCTCGACGGCACCGGCTGGGAGCAGGCCCGGCGGGCGGCCGTCGCCGTGCGGGGGATGGCGCCCCGGGCCGTCGTGTCGAGCGACCTCCGGCGGGCCCACCAGACGGCAGTCATGCTCGGCGCCGCCTGCGGGCTGATCCCGACCACCGACCGGAGCCTCCGGGAGGTCGCCCTCGGCGCCTGGGAAGGCCTCGACCACGACGAGGCCGCCCGCCGCTTCCCGGCCGAGTACTCCGCCTGGAGGGCCGGCGTCGACGTCCGCCGGGGCGGGGGCGAGACGCAGGCCGAGGCCGGCGCCCGGGTCGCCGCCGCCCTGATCGGGTTCCTGTGGCGGGCCGGCCCCGCCAGCACGGTGGTGGCCGTCTCCCACGGTCTCGCCCTCCAGGCGGCCATGGGCGTGCTGGTGGCCCACGGGCTCGTGCGGCTGGACGACGCCCGTCCGCCCCATCTGGGCAACGCCGAGTGGATCGTGCTGCCGGTGACGTTGAGCACCGGCCGCCAGGATCGGGAGGACGCGGCGTGATCGGCGCGGTCGCCCCGCCGCTCCCCGACCTCGATGGCGCGCCGGCGGCGGAGATCCTCGGCTGGGCCCTGGCCGAGTTCTCCCCCCGGCTCGCCGTCGCCTGCTCGATGCAGGACGCGGTGGTCGTCGACCTCGCCGTCCGCCTCGACCCGACGGTCGAGGTGTTCTTCCTCGACACCGGATTCCACTTCGCTGAGACGTACCGGACCGCGGCCCGACTGGAGCGGCGCTACGCCCTGAACCTGGTGCGACTCGTTCCCGACGCCGGCCCGGCCGTCTACGACCGTGACGGCGCTGAGGCCTGCTGCGCCGCCCGCAAGCTGGCCCCGATGGCCCGCTACCTGGCCGGGAAGCAGGCCTGGGTGACGGGCCTGCGGCGGGCCGAGTCGTCCACCCGGGGCGGCGCCCGGGCCGTGGAGTGGGACGCCCGCCACGGCCTGGTGAAGGTGAACCCGATCGTCGCCTGGAGCGATGACGACGTCGCCCGCCACATCGCCGCCCACGACCTGATCGTGAACCCGCTCCTCGGGCGGGGGTACGACTCGATCGGCTGCGCGCCCTGCACCCTTCCCGGGCGGGGCCGGGAAGGCCGCTGGGCCGGGACCAGCCGGACGGAGTGCGGCCTCCACGGCGGCTGATCGAGTCAGGAAGCCTTGGGCGTCAGCAGCGGGTCGAGGAGGGCCACGTCGCCGGGGACGTCGGCCTGAAGCGGGATCGGAGCGGCATCCCGGGCTGTGACGACCCGGCTGCGCCGGATCGTGAAGAACCCGAAGCCCGCCGCGGCCAGGGTGGCGACAGCCCCGAGAGCGATGCCGTAGCGGGCCCCGAAGGCCTCGGAGATGGCCCCCACGATCGGTCCGCCGATCGGTGTGCTGCCGAGGAACACGATCGCCTGCAGGGCCAGGACACGGCCCCGCATCATCGGATCGGCGGCCAGCTGGGTGATGGCGGTGGCGGCGGTCATGAACAGGATGCTGCCGAGACCGACCAGGAATCCGACCGCGAAGGCCGACGGCCGGTTGGGAGCGAACGTCAGGAGGCCGAGCGCGAGCCCGAACACGACCGCATTGCGGCTGACCGTGCGGATGTCGATCGTCTTTCGCCGGGCGCTGGCCAGGGCCCCGAGCAGCGATCCACAGCTCACCACCGACATCAGCCAGGTGAAGGTGACGACGCCGCCGTGGAGATCGCGGGTGGCGAAGAGAGGGAGCACGGTCTGGAAGTTGAAGGCCAGCGTCCCGATGATCGTCATCATCACCAGCGGCACAAAGAGCTCCGGAACGCTGCGGGCGTAGCGGAGACCCTCCCGGATCTGGCCCTTCCCCTTGGGGGTGACCGGCGCCGGACGCAGCTCGGCGGGGTTCATCCGCCACAGCGCGGCGATCACGGCCAGGTAGCTCACGGCGTCGAGCAGGAAGCACCAGCCGAACCCGACCGTGGTCACGAGGAGACCGGCCAGCGCCGGCCCGACGACCCGGGAACCCGTCATCAGCGCGCTGTTCAGGCTGACGGCGTTGTTCATGCGGTCTTGCGGCACCATCTCCACGACGAACGAGCGCCGGGCGGGATTGTCGAAGGCGGTGGCGATGCCGCTCCACAGGGCCAGGGCGTAGATGGCCAGGAGGGGCGGACGGCCCATGAAGGCCAGCGCGGCCAGGGAGAACGACTGCAGCATGGCCATCGCCTGGACCGAGATCAGCAGCCGGCGCTTGTCGGACCGGTCGGCCACCAGCCCGGCGAAGGCGCCGATCAACAGGACGGGGCCGAACTGGGCCACAGCCAGCGCGCCGAGGGCGTAGCCGCTGTTGGTCAGCTTGAGGACCAGCAGCGTCTGGGCCACGAGGGTCAGCCAGTTGCCGACCTGGGAGATCAGCTGCCCGCCGAAGAAGAGCCGGAAGTTCCGGACCCCCAGGGATTGGAATGTGTCGTGGGTAGCGAGACGGAGACGGGTCATCGGGCGGTCCTCAGGAGGTCAGCTCGTCGAGTACGTCGAGCGCGTCGGCCAGGCGTCGCTGGCGCTCGGGGTCGAGTTCGGTGATGCGGGCCGTCAGCCAGGCGGTCTTCCGCCGCCGGGATTCGTCCATCAGCGCCGCGCCGTCCGGCGATATGGCGACCCGGCAGACCCGGCGGTCGGCGGGGTCGGGGGTGCGGATCACGAGGCCGTCGGATTCGAGTTTCGTCACGACCTTCGTGATCGACGGGGGAGCGACGCGCTCGTGCTCGGCCAGGGCCCCCAGCGTCAGTGGCCCATGGTTGGCGATGACGGCCAGGGCCGACTGCTGGCTGGGCGACAGCGCCGCCCCGGACTCCTGGCGGAGCCGCCGGGCCAGCCGGGTGGCGCTCAACCGGAGCCGGGCGGCGATGTCCGGGGCGGCGACGCTGGCGTGGACGGGGGAGGACGGGGTGCGCATGCCAGATACTTTACCCGACTAATTAGCCTGGTGAAACAATTTCCCCCCGGACGGGGGCATTTCCGTCCGACCCGTACCTTTCGGACGGTTTTGTGCCACGGTGGGGCCATGCCGGTGGCCGACACGATCGTCTGCGTCGACTGCGGGGGGCCATGCCGGCGCATGCCGGTGGAGCCCCCTGAGCTCGGCTGGCAGCTCGGGGACGTCGTCGTCTACCGCTGCCGGGACTGCGCCGACGTCTGGTACGTCGAGGTCGACGACGATGACCTCGACGACGCAGCCGGCGATCCCTCGATTTAGGCGACCTTCGCGCGCCGCCCGAACTGCTTGGCCCACCCGGCGAAGAACGGTGCGCCGGGCGGGCCGAACCAGATGTGACTAGGCCTTGCGCGCCGCCCGCTTGCGCGGGGCGGCCTTGGCCGGGGTGGCCTTCTTCGCCGCAACCTTGCGGGGAGCCTTGGCCGCAGCCGCCGGCGCGGCCTTCTTGGCCGCAGCCTTGCGGGGCGCAGCCTTGGCCGCCGGAGCGGACTTCGCCGGTGAGGCCTTCTTCGCCGCAGCCTTGCGGGGAGCCTTGGCCGCGGCGGGCGCCTTGGCGGCTGCGGCCTTGCGGGGGGCGGCCTTGCGGGGTGCGGCCTTGCGGGCCGTGGCCTTCTTGGGAGCTGCAGCCTTCGCCGCTGTGCCGTTGGTGGACGCAGCGGTGCCGTCGGAGACCGTGGCGCTGGAGGCGGCCTTCCGCAAGGACTCGATGGCGTTCAGACAGGAAGCCTTGCGGCTGTAGGGCTCACTATGCGCCAGCGTCCGGCCCTGGCTGGTGAGGATCCACTTGAACCCCTCCTTGCCGTTGGAGCTGACTTCGAACTTCGCAGCCATCACGTACACCCTCTCGTTGTTTGATACCAGCAGCAATAGTCTGTCGCAGAACCGTTGAAATTGCTAGTCATCATTTTCGGTGTTCGCTGCAGTCCCTTACCGGGCAACACATACCATTGGCGCAAACCTCAAATTGACCTGGGAGGAACAGGTGAGATTCGTTGTCACCGGCGCGTCGGGGCACTTGGGGGCCAACGTTGTCCGGGCGCTGGCCGCCGCCGGGGAGACCGTACGGGCCGTCGATGTGCGGCCCGGTGCAGCACTCAGCGGGCTCGATGTGGAGTGGTTTCGGGGCGATGTACTCGATCCTTCGACACTCGAAAGCGCCTTTGCCGGAGCCGATTTCGTCCTTCATCTGGCCGCTCGAATCTCGATTGCCGGTGATCCGGACGGCTCCGTCCGGCGGGTCAACGTCGACGGCGTTCGCCACGTGGCCGAAGCGGCGTTGACCGCCGGAGTACGGCGCCTGGTGCACTGCAGCTCGCTGCATGCCTACGACGTCGGCGCGATCCAGGGTCCCGTGCGTGAAAACGCGCCTCGGGCCACCGATCCGGGCCTCCCGGCCTACGACCGGTCGAAGGCCGCCGGTGAAGACGAGCTGCGTCGAGTCGTCGATCGGGGCCTCGACGCGGTGATCCTGAACCCGTCGGGCATGTTCGGTCCCGTCGATCCCGAGCCGTCGCGCATGGGTCGGGTCCTGCTGGCGATGTTCAAGGGCCGAATGCCGATCACGGTCAGGGGTGCGTTCGACTGGGTCGACGTGCGCGACGTCGCCGCCGCCTTGATCGCGGCCGCCGATCGGGCCCGTCCGGGGGAGAACTATCTCGTCGGGGGCCACCGGGCCTCCGTGACCGAGCTCGGGCGGCTGGCGGCGGAGGTCGCCGGGCGCCGCCCGCCCCGAATGGCGGCGCCGTTGGCGCCGGTCCAGTTCGCCGCCGAGGCGGCCGTGCGGCTGGCGGGCCCCCGGCGGGCCGGCCGGCTGCTCCTCACCCCGGAATCGCTGCACGCCCTCGCCACCGATCCGGTCGTCGACTACTCGAAGGCGATCGCCGAGCTCGGATACCGGCCCCGCCCGCTGGCCGAGACGGTCGCCGACCTCCACGCCTCCTTCGTGGCCGACGGCCGGGTGTCGTCGAAGCGCTGACGGGGCTAGCCTGTCGGGCACAAGTGCGGGGGAGGCCTCATGGAGCTCAACTGGAGCAGGGTCGGGCGCTGCGGCGCGGTGGTGGGAATGCTGGGGGTCGTGCTGGCGGGAGCTTCTCCGGCCGGGGCCACCCCTGACGACTGGTGGTTCGGCAAGTCCCGGGTCATGATCCGGGGCGCCGGGGCGAGCGAGAGCCCGAGCGGCAACCACGGCCTGGGCGTCTACGCCCGGAACAACGGCGACCACCCGGAGGACGCCTGGGGCCAGTTCCGCTTCGGGGAGAACGCCGACAGCGACCACGGCGACGCCGGCGAGGTGCACTGCCTCACCCGTGACGGCGCCGGTCTGATGCAGGTCAGCGGCCGGATCTTCGGCAGCGGCGGCCGGAACGACGCCGGGCAGGATTTCGCCGCCACCATCGACACCGAGAGCAAGCCGCAGCGCTTCTCCGGTGTTCGGCTGGGCGCCCCGGGCACCATCGCCCCCTGCAGCGGCGGCACGGCCGACTTCCACCCCGTCACCCGGGGCGGCTACGAATCGAGCCCGCGCGACGGGAAGTAGGGCCTTGGGGGAGGCAGGTAGAGCTCCCCAGCCGTCAGGCGGCGTCGTGGAAGATCAGGCCGAGGGTGCGCCGCCGCCCGGAGCGCAGCACGCTCACGCCGTGGCGCAGCGACGCCGCCGACCAGCCCCGGGCCGACTCGACGGGTCGGTCCCGGGTGGTGAAGACCAGCGCCTCGCCCTGGCCGATCAGCGACGCCGTCGCCCGGGACTGGGCCCGTATCCGGTTCTCGACCACGAGGAACTCGCCGCCGGTGTAGTCGGTGCCCGGCTCGTCGAGGCCGATCACGACCTGGAGCGGGAAGACGAGGTCGCCGTAGAGGTCGCGGTGCAGGGCGTTCCACCCGCCGGGCCCGTAGCGCAGCAGGAGCGGCGTTGGGTGGCCCTGCCCGGCCCGGTGGCACTGCTCGAGCCAGTCCTCGAAGGCGTCGGGCCAGTGGTCGGGCCGGTCGAGCCGTTCGGCCCAGCGGCGGGCGATCGGCAGGAGATGGGGCCAGAAGGCGGCCCGCAGCGCGGTCACGACGTCCGGGAGGGGATGGTCGAAGTACCGGTACTGCCCTTCGCCGAACCGGTGACCGGCCATGTCGACGGTGGCGCGGAACCGCCCGTCCTCGTCGTAGAGCTCGGCCAGCGCCCCGCACTGCGCCCGGTTCAGCACCATGCCGGCCGTGGCCACCCCGAGCTCGTCGAGCTCGTCGCCGATGCCCTTCCAGTCGAGCCGATCGACAGCGGCGGTCATCCGGTGGCCTCCATCGTCAGCAGGGTGTGCTTGGCGGCCGGGCCGCCCCGGTACTGGCCGTAGGTCCCGTCACTGCGGACCACCCGGTGGCACGGCACCACCAGCGGGATCGGGTTCGTGGCACAGGCCGTTCCGGCGGCCCGGACCGCCCGGGAATTCCCCGCCGCCGTGGCCACCACCGCGTAGCTCTCCCGTACGCCGTAGGGGATCTCGAGCAGGTGCTGCAGCACAGCCCGGCGGAACCCCCTGGACAGCTGCAGGTCGACCGGCACCTCGAAGACGCGGCGCCGACCGGCGAAGTACTCGTCGAGTTGGCGGGCGACCTCGTCGACGCCCCGGGGGGAGCGGAGGATCCGGGGGCTGATGGCCGTGGCCAGCTCGACGAGGACGTCGTCGTGGTTCTCCCCCTCGAAGGCCACCCGCACCAGGCCGGCCGGCGTGGCCGCCAGGAGCAGCGGGCCGATGGGGCTGTCCATCGTGCGGTAGGAGACGTCGAGCAGCCCCTCCCGGTCGGCGTGGGCGGCCAGCCGGGCCCGCAGCCCGACGAAGTCCGTCATCTCGTCAGAGGCGAACGTGAGGTCGTCGATGATCTCGCGGTTGGTCGGCATCGTCATGACTCGTCCTTCTGGTAGTCCCGGCGGAGACGGGCGATGCCGTCAGCGGCGTTGCGGCGGGCCGCCGCCTCGCTGCATTCGAGCAACGCGGCGACCTCGGCGTAGGGGAGATCGGCGAGGTAGCGGTACACCACCGCGCCCCGCTGCTTGAAGGGCAGCGCGGCCAGGGCGCTGTGCAGCTCGGTGTCGTCGGGCTCGGGGCCGCCACCGCCCGCCGGGAGCCGCTCGGGAAGATCGTCGGCCGGCTCCGGCGCCCGCTTCCGGGCCCGGATGTGGTCGATCGCCTTGCGATGGGCGATTGTCACCAACCACCCCCGGATGTTGCTCTCCGGCCGCAGGTCGGGATAGGCCCGCAATGCGGCCAGGAACGTCTCCGACCAGGCGTCGTCGGCCTCGATGGGCCCGAGCAGGGCGCGACAGACCCGCATCACCACCGGCGAGTGCTGGGCCACGACCTCTTCGAACGGTTGCATCGCCACACCTGGTCAACGAACGACGAGCCGACCCTGTGAGGTCGCCGTCCCATCATGGCCGTCCAGAGATAGCTCCATCGGGCCATAGACGGGGAGCGGGGTACCTGCAAGGGTTGGATCGCCAGCCATCGGGCTCGCGATATGGAAGGGACACGTCATGGCGTTCGGGATCGTTCATCATTTTGCCGGCGGTACCAAGGAGCAGTACGAGGCATCGATCGCCGCCGTCCACCCCAGCGACGGTTCCCTGCCCGAGGGCCAGATCTTCCACGCTGCCGGTCCTTCGGAGGGCGGTTGGACGATCATGGCCGTCCATGAGACCCAGGGGAGCTGGGAACGGTTCCGCGACGGGACGCTCATCCCCCGGATGCAGCAGGGGATCGAAGGCGGGTTCGACGCTCCGCCGGTCGCGACGGAGATCGACGTCTACAAGATCATGCCGTAGCTTCCGGGGCTGCCCTCCGGGTGCTGGTCGGCCGCCGATCGTGCTGAAGAGGAACCCCGAGCGGAATGCCCACCGTAACGGTGGGTAAACCGCTCGGGGTCCGCTTGGCGTCGGGGCGCGACCGGTCCTCAGGCGGGGACGACGAAGGTGGCCCAGCCCTTGAGGTGGGTGCCGCCGGTCTGGCGGGTGACGGCCATCTCGACGTCGACGAGGCGCTGGCCGTCCTCCTCCCGCTTGGCGGTGACGGCGCCGGAGTAGGTGAGGACGTCGCCGGGCCAGGCCTGTTCCCGCCACTGCACCTTGAAGCGCCGCACGTTGGCCGCGCCCAGCCAGTCGGTGGCCCAGCTGGCCAGGACGCCGGCCTGGAGCATGCCCACCGCGAACGGCTGGGGGAAGCCGGCCTTCTGGGCGAACCCGGTGTCGTGGTGGATGGGGTTCATGTCGCCCGAGGCGCCCTGGTAGCGGACGAAGTCGGTCACCGTCAGCGGTTTGTCCTCGAAGGCCGGTCCTTCGCTGCCGACGTCGAGGTCGTCCCAGGTCACAGTCGTCATCGTCATCTGGCTCAGCTCCCCGGGGCCTGGCTGGTCTCGATCATGGTCGAGCGGGACTCCGCCACCAGCGCGCCGGTCCCGTCGCGGTATTCGGTCACGACGTCGACGAAGGTCATCGTTCCCCCGCGCTTTCCCTCTTTTTCAAACACCCGGTCGACGCGGGCCTGGGCGGTCAGCTCCGTCCCGGGGGCCGGCGGCGGGCCGGGGAAGGTGAACTCCTGCTCGCCGTGGAGGATGCGGGCCCAGTTGAGCTCCACGCCGGACAACGGCGAGCTGTCCGGGCCCTGCCAGAAGGCCGACGAGGCCAGGAACGTCACCGGCGACGTCGTCGGCGGCTGCCCGTCCGCCAGGTAGGCGGGGTTGGAGGACTTGACGGCCCGGGCGAACTCCCGGACCTTCCCTTCCTCCACCACGACGCGGAACGGCTTCCCGTGGCGGCCTTCGATCGACTTGTCCATGCGCCGGACACTACCGAAGGGTCAAGCCGGTGGCAGGAACGAACCCATGAGGATGGCGGCGATCTCCTTCGGATACTTCGTCTGGAAGTAGAGGAACACCGGGGCGATCTCCGACAGCAGGTTGATGTCGGGGGCGAAGGCGTTGCACAGGCCGTTGAGGTAGAGGAGGTTCTTGGAGAAGAGGACCAGCTCCTTCGGCTGGCGGAAGCGGTGCTCGGCCAGGAGCCGGATCGCCCGGGAGACCTGGGCCGTGAGGGAGCCGAAGTCGAGCTGGCTGAGGGGCCGGTCGACGGCGGCGAGCAGCGCGGTCGACTCCTCGGCGAACTGCCGCACCAGGGGAGCCAGGTCGATGCCGGGCGGGAGCGCGCCGAGCTCCGCCACCGCCGCCACCTGCGCGGCGAAGTCGTTGCGGGCGAAGCCGATCACCAGCCGGCACATGGCCGCCCGCTGGGTGGCGTCGAGCCGGCCGGCGATGCCGAAGTCGACCAGGGAGAAGTTGCCCGCCTCGTCGATGAGGACGTTGCCGGCGTGCAGGTCGCCGTGGAACACCCCGTACAAGAGCGCGTGCTCGAGGACGCCCTGCACGGCGAGCCGGACGATGCGCTGCCCGTCGAGGTCGGGATGGGCGGCGGCGGCATCGGTGTAGCGGATGCCCGGCACCCGCTCCATGACCAGCACCCGGGCGGTGACGAGGCCGGGGACGGGCCGGGGAACCCGGATGTGGTCGAGGCCGGCGTCCTCGTTGGCCAGGCCGATCTCGGTCATGTTCAGCGCTTCGAGCCGGAAGTCGAGCTCCTCCAGCACCAGCTGGGCGAACAGCTCCACGAAGCCCGGCAGGTTGGCGATGCGGGCCCGTTTGCTGAGCCGGTCGGCGACGAGGGCGATCACCGCCAGGGCCCGGATGTCGGCCTCGAACCGGGCCCGCAGGCCGGGGCGCTGGACCTTGACCGCCACCTCGGTCCCGTCGGCCAGCCGGGCCAGGTGCACCTGGGCGATGCTGGCCGCGGCCACCGGGGTGGGGTCGATCGACGTGAACGTCTCCGCCCGGCGGTGGCCGAGCTCCCGGTCGATCACGCCCTCGGCCACCCCGTCCCTGAGCGCCGGTACCTCGTCGCGGCACCAGGCGAAGGCCTCCGTCCAGGCGTCGGGCAGCGCCCCCTTGGCTGTGGCGACGAGCTGGCCCAGCTTCACGTAGGCCGGCCCGCCCGCCTGGACAAGGTGCTTGGATCGCCGGACGGCCGCGC
>JAUZEY010000398.1 GCA_030838785.1 Actinomycetota bacterium
GTGCAGGAGCTGGCGGCCGGCGACAAGGCGAAGTGGATCAACGCCATGCACGTCTCGCTGACGCAGCACTACCCGAACATCGTCGCCTTCTTGTACTTCGACACCCAGAACGCCAACGGTCTGGCCAACGAGTGGTGGCTCGAGTCGGATCCGCAGTCCTACCAGGCCTGGAAGGACATGGCCGCCGATCCGTACTTCGCGGTGAAGGCCTCGCTGGCCGAAGCGCCCTACGGCACCCCCGGCTCGACGCCCGGCCCGGTTCCCGTCGTGCCCGGCGGCCCGCCCGCTCCCACTCCCGGCCCGGCTCCCGGCGCCCCCGGCGGCTACTGGATGGTGGGCGCCGACGGCAAGGTCTATCCGTTCGGATCGGCCAAGGCGGTCGGCGACGGCCCGGCCGGCGTTCCCGCCGTCGACCTCGAACCGACGCCCTCGGGCCAGGGCTACCGGATCCTCTCGTCGGACGGGCGGGTCACCGCCGCCGGCGACGCCGCCTCCTTCGGCAACGCCGACCTCAAGAAGCTGGCCCCCGGCGAGCAGGTCACCAGCCTGTCGGCCACGCCGGCCGGGAAGGGCTACTGGATCTTCACCAGCCGGGGCCGGGCGGTCGCCTTCGGCGACGCCACGTTCTCCGGCGACGTGTCGGCGCTGCACCTCAACGGGCCGGTGCTCGACTCGGTGGCCACCCCGACCGGCAAGGGCTACTACATGGTCGCCTCCGACGGCGGCATCTTCGCCTTCGGCGATGCCCGCTTCGCCGGATCGATGGGTGGCAAGCGCCTCAACGCCCCGGTCCAGTCGCTCGTGCCCGACGCCGACGGCCGCGGCTACTGGCTGGTCGCCTCCGACGGCGGGATCTTCGCCTTCGACGCCCCGTTCAAGGGCTCGATGGGCGGGCGCCCCCTGGCCAAGCCCGTCACGGGCATGGTGCGCTACGGCGACGGCTACCTGATGGTGGGCGAGGACGGCGGCATCTTCAACTTCTCCAGTTCGCCGTTCGCCGGATCGCTCGGTGGCCACCCGCCGGTCCGGCCCATCGTGGCGGTAGCGGCCCGGGGCTGAGAGCGGCGCCGGGCGCGGTCAGGCGCCGGCGACGTCGAGGGCCATGACGCGGTCGCCGAGTTCGGCCGGCACTCCGGTCTCGGGGGCGACGGTGTCGTTGCTCGAGAGCAGGACGAAGACGACCAGGATCGCCAGCAGGACGGCCGACGCGTAGTAGGTCGGGTAACCCATCCCGCCGATGGACGGCTTCTTCGTCCAGAAGTCGCCGGCGGTCGCACCGAACGGCTGGATGAGGACGAAGCCGGCCCAGAACAGCACGACCTTGTTGACGCTCGTCCGGAAGTGGAGCAGGGCGACGAAGCCGATGAGGGCGATGATGACGAGGGTGGCCCGGCCGAAGCCGAGGCCGGTGTTGTCGGACAGCCAGTCACCGAGGGCCGTGCCCAACGTGTTGGCGATCAGCACCGTCGTCCAGAACATGAGCTCCATGGTGAAGTGGGTGACGCGGGCGATGCTGAGGGAGCCGAACTTCGCCCTCCAGAACACCAGGGCCGCCACGAGCAGCGCCACCAGAATCACGCTGCCCTTGTAGTAGCCGAGCTTGAGGGTCCGGTCCATGTAGTCGGAGATCGTCGTGCCCGCCATGCTCGTCGTGGCGATCACCGTCCAGTACAGCGCGGGGCTGAACGTCCGGGCCTTCAGCTGCCCGACGAGACTGGCGAGCATGATGCCGAGCAGGATCAGCGTGCTGACGGCGTACCCGACCTTCATGGTCTGGGCCAGGAGGTCGCCGCCGGTCTCGCCGAGCGTCGTGGCGCAGATCTTCGTGATCCAGAAGAACAGGGTGATCTCCGGGATCTTGGTCTGTGTCATCCGGGTGGACATGGTCGGCTCTCCGTTTTCCCTCAGGCTCAACACAAGGCACGCAGGATATCCAGAGCCACCTAAACCTCAGCTGAATCTTTGACCCGGGATTACCTCATGGTGAAGTTCGACCTCATGGGTCACAGGAGATACCAGGCCGTCGCCGTAGCCCCTCTGCCGTCGTAGTCGCGGGGAGCGACGTCCAATTCGCGGAGAGTGTCGGGTTTCTCCGGGATTCAGCGGGTATTCTGGTTGAACGACGGCCCAACGGCCGGCGACATCCGTGGTGACTGGGGACATTGGAGGTCGGGGAATGAGCAAGATTCGGAACCGTGGCGCGGCGCGCCTTTTCATCGGTGGGGCAATGGCGGGTCTGGTGTCGATCGGAGCCCTGGCTGCGCCGGCCAGCGCTTCGTCATCGGGCTGGGAATCGATCCTGGGCGGGCACATCCGGAGCGGGGCGGCGGCAACGAAGATCGCCAACCAGGCCAAGGCGGCGGGCTTCCGGGTGCACGTCCAGCGGATCTCGGCCACCAACTGGGAGGCCGAGATCTTCAACGGCGGCCGGTCGAGGAGCCAGGCTGACGCCGTCTGCGCCAAGGCCAGGAAAGCGGGCCTGGCCCACTGTTCGGTGGAGCAGGAGTTCCACGGCAACGGCTGGGGTTGATCCCCGGCCGTTGACCCCCTAGAGGGCGGCGACCGAGACGATCGGCCGGCCGGGCGGATGCGCGCCCAGCGAACCGGCGAAGGCCTGGTCGGAGAAGGAGAAGATGCCGCCGTCTTCTCCGACCATCAGGTAGCCGTTGCCGTAGGGGACCATGCCCGTCACCGGCTTGGACAGGCGGGTGCCGCCCATGGAGCCCC
>JAUZEY010000054.1 GCA_030838785.1 Actinomycetota bacterium
TGTGATCATCTGCGCGTGGGCACCGTGCGTCACGGGTGGTACTAGGTGAGGCAGCGGGGGGCAGCACGGGTATCCACCGTCGTGCTGCCACCCCTGCGGTGGGTCCTCGTGGGAGCCGTAGGTCCGAGTGAGCGTGACAAAGGCCGTGACAAGCGGGGTTAGGCAGCGGGTTCCTTGCCGAGCTGGATCGACACCCGGACGTCGTCGGAGTGCTCGAGCTTGGAGATCGCCCCCTGGGTCACCTCCAGGCGCCCGGCGAGCTCGGCCTGGCTGACCGCCTCGGCGTGGCGGAGCTCGTAGAGGCGGACCTCGGACGAAGCGTCGGCCGGACTCGGCCTAGGCCCTACCCAGGCCGGCGTCGCGGCCGAGGACGATGGCCTCGGCCCGGCTGTCCACGTGCAGCTTGGTGAAGATACCCGAAGCGTAATTTCGGATGGTCTTCTCGCTCAGGTAGAGGACCCGGGCGATGGACGGGTTGTCGAGGCCGGCCGCCAGCCGGTCCAGCACGTCCATCTCCCGTTCGGTGAGCTGGGGGAAGCTGCGGCGGGGTGACGGCTCAGCCGGTCGATCGGCGAACACGATCTTCAGCCGCCGGGCGATGGTGGCGTCGAGGATCGCTTCGCCGGCATGGGCGGCGTGGACGGCCCGGCGGATCTGCTCCTGGCGGGCACCTTTCAGCAGATAGCCGGTGGCGCCGCGCCGCATGGCGGCGGCGACGCTGTCGTCGTCGTCGAACATCGTGAGCACGATGACCGCGATGTGGGGGGCCGCCTCGATGATCTGGCGGGTCGCTTCGATGCCGTCGATGACCGGCATGTTCACGTCCATGAGAACGACGTCGGGCTGGTGGGCCATCGCCTGGTCGATCGCCTCGGCGCCGTTGGCGGCCGTGGCGACGACCTCGATGTCCGGGTCGCCATTGAGGAGCAGCGTGACCGCCCGCACGAACGTGGGGTGATCGTCGGCGACGAGGACGCTGATCGCCGTCACGACAAGCCCCGGAGCGGGAAGGACGCCTGCACCCTGGTACCGCAGGGTGTGCGGGGTTCGATCCGGAAGGAACCGCCGAGCTCGACGACCCGCTCGCGCATGGACCGCAGACCGACGCCGCGGGGTGCGTCGGCGGCGATGCCGACGCCGTCGTCGTCGACCCGCACGACGAGCCGGTCGCCCCGCTCGACGGCAACGGAGCAGCGCTCGGCGTGAGCGTGGCGAACGACGTTGGTCATGGCTTCGACGACAACGCGGTAGGCGGCGATCTCGACCGCCGAGGGAAGCTCGACGTCGGGGGCGTCGACGTCGATGACGACCCCGTCGGAGGAGGTGGTTCGAGGGGCCAGGTTGGCCGCCTGGTCACGCAGCGCCCCGACCAGACCGAGCTCGTCGAGGGCCGGCGGCCGGAGGTCGTAGACGAGGCGGCGGATGTCGCCGATGGCGTCGCCGACCTCAGCCTCCAGGTCCCGCAGCAGGCACGACAACTCGGCGTCGTCGTGCAGCCGGTCGGCCGCCGTACCGAGGCTGAGCGACACGGTCGCCAGCGTGGGCCCGAGACCGTCGTGGAGGTCACGGCGAATGCGCCGGCGTTCCTCCTCGCGGGCTCGGAGGAGCAGCGAGCGGGACTCCAGCAGCGCCTGCGCCAGGGCGGCATTGTGGGCCACGACGCCGACCTGATGGGCAAAGGCGTGGAGCAGCGAACGTTCCGACGCCCGGAACGGCTCCCGATCGGTCCGGCGGGAAACAACCAGCGACCCGAGGACCTCCCCCTGGTAGGCCAGTGGGAAACGCTCCACCGGCGCCCCGGGCGAACCGCAGCGGGCGGCTTCGAGGACGGTGTCCCCGCCGGTCACCTCGACGGCGACGAACGGCAACCGGAGCTGCTCGGCCAGCGTGTCGGCGACGAGTTGCAGCGCCTCGTCGTCCGGAGGTGCCTGCTCCAGGCGGGCTCCGAGGGCGGTGACCACGTCGTACGGGTGGGCCCGGTTGCCGAACAGCCGGCGGGCGACGAAGCGTTCGGACCAGGCCTGGGCGGGCAGGACCCCGAGCGCGATCAGACCGGTGGCCACCACCGGCCCGGCCCCCGAACCATGCTGGAGGAACAAGGAGAAAAGGGCGACCGTGCCGACGTACGTGACGACGGCCAGGGCGGCCACGAACCCGTACACCGTGGTGCGGCGAACCACGACATCAATGTCGAGCACGCCGTGGCGGAGAATCCCAACGGCGAGCACGACCGGGAGCGCCGCCATCGTCCACACCTCGAAGCTGTCCGCCGCGCCCCAGAAGCCATGGCCGTAGGCGGCGGAGTACAGCGAGTTCAGCGTCGGGATGGCCAGCAGCCCGACTCCGGCCCCGAAAGCCAGGTAGCGCCGCCGCTCGTCGCCGGGAAGGCGGACCACCCGGATCAGCATCCCGGTCAGGGCCACGACGGCGAGCCCGTAGATGGCGCGGTGGCCCCACGGCAATACCCGTTCCGCCAGCCGGGCCGATCCCCTCGCCGGGACGCCCTGGAAGTAGCCGAAGGTGAAGAGTCGGCTGTGCGCGGCCGCCGTGACGGCGATCGCCGCCGCCGCCAGCCCCCAGTGGGCCTTGGCCAGTCCTGAGCGCGGCCAGCCGGCCGGGAAGGCGAGGGGCACCAAGACGACGAACACCCCCTGGGTCACGATCCAACCCCACGTCGACGAGTGGAGGATCACGGTGGCCAGCCCCACGCGGCTCGGCGTGTGCACGATCATCCAGTCGATCACCGACGACCCGGCGAAGGTGACGAAGGCGAAGGCTCCGCCGGTGAGGAGGAGCCATCCCACCGGGTGATCCGGCCTCCGGCGGACGACGGACGTGCCGACGGCAACGCCGCACAGCCCGATGGCGAACTGGTGGCCGGCGTAGGGGTTGCCGTGGAAGTCACCCGAGGCGTATGCGGCCACCCCGGTCACCGCCACGAGAACGGCCGCGACGGCAGCGGCCGTTGCGGTACCGCTCAATCGCGGCGTGTGGGAGGCCGTGGTCGACACGCGCCACCCACGGTACGACCGGGTCTGGGGCTCGAACATGGTCGCCCGCACGGATTGCCCTCCGTTCAGCCGATTTACCCCGAGCATGCTCCTCTTCTCCTTCGGCGGCATCGGACACCGGTCCCATTCATGTCCCGGATAGTCGGGACACCGGCCCCTTCCGGCCGGTCGAGCGGGGGTCTACAACACGAGGAGTGGCCCCCGCCCGAGCGGCCACGAGGAGGTCTCGCCAATGTCAGCCATCGTTGCGTCGAGGGGACCGGTGTCGGCAATCACCCGAACCCGGACCCTCTTCGCCGTCCTCGCCTCGATCGTCGTGTTCGACGCCGCCTTCCTCCACGCGCCGTTCCTCGCCGCGCTTGCCGTACCCTTCGCCGTCGCCACCTGGCGCTACCGCCAGGGCCGCGCCGCCGCCACGATCGGCCTCGCGCTCTGGTGCGCGATCTACGTCGCGATCGGTGCGAGCTTCGCCGTCAGCAACGGGTTCCACGCCCCGCTCGAGACCGGCTCCGTAGGACCGCGGGAGATGATCAACCCCGGCGACTTCGCCTTCGTCTACCTCGGCACACCGATCGCGCTCTGGCTCACGATCCGCCTCGGCCGCCGCCTCGTCGGGCGCCGAGGCACCTCACTGGCAGGGGTGCCGGCATGACCCGCAGGATCATGGCGCTCATGGGATTCCTCGTCGTTTCGATCGCGCTCACCGCCGCGCCGGCGAGCGCCGCTGGTGGCCACGGTGCGTCGATCTGCAGCTTTGCCACCGGCCCGTCCGGCCCCTACAACCTCGGCCAGAACCTCCAGGCCCACTTCCCGTTCAACGGCGACAACAACCCGGGGTTCGCCGGGCCCGGATTCAGCC
>JAUZEY010000449.1 GCA_030838785.1 Actinomycetota bacterium
TGGTCGAAGACAGCCTTCTCGCTGCCCTCAGTGCCGAGGAGCGCGCCACCCTCTACCACCTGCTCGTCCGAGCCGCGGGTACCGAATCACCGCCGTGCGACGCCACAGACGAAGAGGCACCCAACCCAACCTGTTAAGCCCTACGACCTTGAATCAGGCGACCTGCCAGCGGTGCGACTCGGCCACGAGTTGGGCGATGGCGGCCGGAGGCATCGGCCGGGCCAGGTAGAAGCCCTGGGCCCGCCGGCATTCGAGCCGCTTGAGATTGGCCAGCTGGGTCTGGGTCTCGACGCCTTCGGCCGTCACCTCGAGGCCGAGGGCGTCGGCCATGCCGACGATGGCGGCGACGAGGGCGGAGTCGCGCGGGTCGGTGCCGAGCCCGTCGACGAACGCCCGGTCCACTTTCACGGCGTCGACCGGGAAGCGCTTGAGGTAGCTGAGCGATGAGTAGCCCATGCCGAAGTCGTCGATCGCCAGCAGGACGCCCAAGCTCTTGAGACTGGCGAGCGTCCTGCCGAAGTAGTCGACGTCCTCCATGAACACGCTCTCGGTCAGCTCCAGGCGGAGGCCTTCGGGACGAGCCCCCGTGCGCCTCAGGACATCCTCGATGAGACCAACGACGTGGGGGGCGAGCATCTGGCGCACCGAGAGGTTCACGGCCACGGACATCGACGGCTCAGTCCGCTGCCAATCGACCAGCTGCCGACACGCCTGCTCGAGCACCCAGGTGCCGATGGGAACGATGAGGCCTGTCTCCTCGGCAACGGGAATGAACTCGGCCGGGCTGACGAGGCCGCGATCGGGGTGGTCCCAGCGCAGAAGCGCCTCCGCGCTCACCATCGCCCCGGTCGTGAGGTCCACGATGGGCTGATAGTGGACGGCGAACTCGTCGCGCTCGAGCGCGCCGCGCAAGGCCTGTTCAGTGGCCCACCGTCGCTCGGTCTTGGATCGCAGGACCTCGTCGAACAACTCGATGCGGCCCCGGCCGCGCTCTTTGGCCCGGTACATGGCGGCGTCCGAGTCCCGCAGCAAGGTCTCCGGCGTCGAGTCCTTACCGGCGATGGCAATGCCCACGCTGGCCGTGACGTTCACCTCCTGATCCCCGATCTGGCACGGCTGGCTCAGCGCCTCGAGGACGCGCTCGGCGATCTGCTGCGTCTGGCGAGCGGAGACGTCGTCGCAGACAACGACGAACTCGTCTCCGCCGAACCGCGCCACCGTGTCACCGTCCCGGATCGCCCCGGCGATGCGGGCGGCGGCGCGCCTCAGCAGGTCGTCACCGGAGGCATGGCCCAAGGAGTCGTTGACCACCTTGAAGTGATCGACGTCGAGGAACATCACGCCGAGCCGCGAGCCGCGCCGTCGTGAGCCGGCGAGGCCCTGGACCAGTCGGTCGGTGAGCAGCGCCCGGTTGGGAAGGTCGGTGAGGGAGTCGTGCAGCGCCTGATGGGCAAGCTCCTGCTCCATCTGCTTGCGCCCGGTGATGTCCTGGAGCTGGGAGAAAAGGTACTGGGGCTCCCCCGATTTGTCCCGCACGAGGGTGACGTGGGACGACGCCCACACGACCCTGCCGTCCGGCCACACGTAGCGCCGGTCGTCCTCGTAGGTGTCGTGACCGGCGGCCACCCGCGCCAGCACCGCCTTCCGGAGCGGGACCTCGTCTGGATGGGTGTACTCAGTCCAGAGCCGGCCGACCAGCAGGTTCTCCGGCCGCCCGAGGAGCGAGCACATCGCCCGGTTCACGCGGAGCGGAATCCCGTCCAGATCGGAGATGGCGGTAGCGACGGCCGACTGTTCGAAGCCGATTTCGAAGCGGGTCTCGGCCGCTCGTTGCACCCGGTCGCCCTCGACCCGCTCGGTGTCGTCCATCAGTGTGCCGACCAGCCTGACGACCGTCCCGTCGTCGGCCATCTCCGGCACGCACCGGGCGTGGACCCAGCGCTCCTGCGCGTCGGGGCGGATGATCCGGTAGACGAGGTCGAACGGAATACCCCGTTCGGTGGCGTTCGACCACGCCTCGCCCAGCGTAGGCATGTCGTCGGGATGAACCAGGGAGACGAACAGGTCGCAGGTCGGTTCCAGGCCCGGATCGAGTCCCAGGACGCGGTAGTGCTCCTCCGACCAGGTCATGTCACCAGTGAACAGATCGAGCTCGAAACTTCCGATACGAGCGATTCGCTGCGCTTCGGCCAGCCGGCGCTCGCTGGCGGCCAGGGCCCGCTCCGTCCTGCGTCGCTCGCTGATGTCATGGGCGCTCATCGACATGCTCACGACCACCCCCGCATCGTCGGCCACCGGGGAAGCGGTCAGGAGCACGTCCACCAGGCTGCCGTCCTGACGGCGGCGCGTGGTTTCAAAACGCTCAGCCGGCCCACCGGCGCTGAGGCGAGCGCGAACCCCGCCCTGTTCGGAGGCCCGTCCGGCAGGCGCCAGCACGGTCACTGCCTGACCTACGATCTCCTCCGCGGTGTATCCGAATAGTTGCTCGGCGGCTGCGTTCCAACTGGTGACCGTCCCGTCGGTAGCGACACCGACGATGGCGTCACCGGACCCGTCGACCATGGCAGAGAGTTGCCGTCGAGCCTCCTCGCCGGCCTTGCGCTCAGCGATATCGGCCGACACGCCGATGACGTCGCGGCCCGTCGGCGGACGACGCGGCGCGCCGGTCGGCCTGCGGTCCAGGTCAGCGGACATGATGGGCCGGCGAGGAGTCGGAGCGGGCATCAGCTTGCCGGTATGAGCAGCGGGCCAGCAGCTCCCGGGCATAGAGGTTGGGGGCGCGGTGCTCGGCCCGGGCCCGGGCCCGGGCCAAGCACCGGAGGCCCACGGCGGCGCCGGCGGCGAGCGGCAGGGCGCTGATGAGAAAGAGAAGAGTCACGGTTTGGCCTCCTGTTCGTCGGGATACCAGATGGATCGACCCCGAGCCCTGAATGCGTCTCTGAGCGAACGGTTGCGGTCTATGGACGTCGCCCGTCGCCCGTCGCTAGACAACCGAATGGGTGATGATCGCGGAATAGACGCCGGCGGCCATGCCTCCTGGAACGAGCACGTTGATGGTCGGGTTCCAGGTCGCGGAGTTGTCCCCGGTGATCCCGGTCGCGGTGACGGCCGGGGAGACGCCAGTGAGATCGGGGGGATTATTCGCCGTGTAGGTCGCGGTGCCCACCTTCGTGATCACCCCGGCGGTATAGCCGACGGCGCTGGCCGCGATCGCCGTGCCCGCCGGCGGGGTGAAGGCGCTGGAGATGACGCTCGCGACCCAGCCGGAACCGGCGGCCGCGCTGCGGGCGTCGTTCACCTGGACCTGGCCCAGAGAGCCCCTGATGGTCCCCCCGGCCACAGTGTTGGCCCGGGTCCCGAGATTGCCGGAGTCTGTCGGCACGGTGATCGCCAGGACCCCACCCACCACCGTGACCGCGGCGGCGGTCGGGTCCGCCGAGGCGGGCAGGGCGATGCCGAGCGTGAGCATTCCGGCGGCAATGGCGATGAGCAGACGGTGCGTTCTCATAGGTTCCTTTTGTTGAGCGGGGGGGCGTAACGCTCCAGCAACCCGGGGATCCGGGCCACCAGTCCCAGCTTCTCGAGACAGTCCTCCGCGCCCAATTCCCGGGCGCGGCCCCGCTGCTGGGCTGACAACACGCCGCTGATGACGACGACGTGGGCCCGGGGGTGGCAACGACGGAGGTCCGTGAGGACGTCGAGGCCGCCGCGGCCGGGCATGACCACGTCGAGGAAAACGAGGTCGGGCTGGAATGCTTCAGCGATCTCCAGGCACTCGTCGCCGTCGGCGGCCTCGACGACCACCGCCCCCGCTGCCTCAACGACCTCGCGGTAGAGGAGGCGGACATCGGGCTCGTCGTCGCACACCAGGACCCTGACGCGGAGGTCGATGACGGGGCCCCCCGAGTCCGCCGCTGGCCGGAGAGCATCGCCACGCTGGGGCCCGACCGGCCGGTCGGACGTCACCGAGGCGTCCCGGCGCCGGCGGCGCCGGTGGACGAGGGCAGCGCCGACAAGGGCCACGACGAGGCCGGTGCCCAACAGGCCGACGGCGGCGCCGGCGAGCAGCCAGACCGACGCCTCACCCTGCCTGATCTTCTCGACGGCGCGCCCGATGGCAGGCAGGGCGCCAGGCGCCTCCGGCGACACCACCGGCGCGGCCTTGGCCACCTCGAAGGGGACCGGCGCGGCGGCCACGCTGACGCCCTTGTCGGCCAGCGTGGCCGAGATCATGTAGGTGCCCGGGGGGAGCAGGCGGTCGAGCGGCTGCTCGACGGACGAGGTGGTGTGGGCGTAGACGGTGTCCATGTTGACGGCGCCCCGGTGCACCACCGCGCCGGCGGCGTCGGTGACGACGAGCTCGCCCTTCGGCCGCAGGTGGGTGTTCCCGGTGTTGCGGACCTGGATCCCGACCACGGATCGGCCGGCGACGACGGTCTGCCGCCCGGCGCCGGTTGCCAGCCCCGCCACCAGCGGCCCCGGGACGGTGATGGCCACGGCGACGACGTGTCGGGTCACCTGCTTCAGGACGATCCCTTTGCCCTGGGCCGGGAGGTCGTGCTCAACCACGACGCTGGTGATGTACTCCCCGGGGGCCGCGCCGCGGGGTGCGGAAACCGTGAAGTCTCTGGTGACCTTCGCGCCCGGCTCCAGCTGGAGTGCCTCGGGGCGGTAGTCGAGCCAGGTGGTGGTTCCCCCGCTGGCCTCGTCGCGGAGCTTGGCCCCGAACCCGCCGTTGACCAGGCTGTAGGCCTCGGCGGGATAGGTGCGGGCGCTCACCCGGACGGTCCCGGGGTTGCTCACCTCGACGGCCAGTCGCCGGCTTGCGCCAGGGGCCAGCGTCAGCTCGAAGTAGGCCTTCTCCTGCCCGACGGCGATCATAGCCACCTTCGGCGTCGCCGCGGCGGCCTGGGCAGGCGCGGCGGCGGTGACAGTGACGAGGCAGATCAAGCCGACGACGGCGGACAGCCGGGCGCTTCGGCGAGGGCGCATCGTGAGTTCCTTACTCGAGTGCGGGGGAGCAGAACGAGAGCGGCGCCCAGGTCACCCCGGGCGCCGCTGGTTGGGTTTACGGAGCTGCGGCGATCGTGGTCGTGAGCAGGCCGGTGTAGGTGCCGGCCCGGGTGTCGGCCGGAATGGCGAGCGACACACCGAGAGCCTGCGTGTACGTACCCTGGCCAAAGCCGGCGTCCGCTTGGACCACCTTGCGGGCGTCGCTGAGGGCGCCAACGGGGCTGACGTCCATCGGGACCTTCGGACCAGCATCGCCGAGGAGACCGGTCCCGACGACCGCCTGGCCGGCCGTCGCCACCGGCTGCGCGGCGGAGGTCAGACCGAAGCCCGTCGCCGGGATGTCGATGCCGGTTCCGTCATGGACGAAGTTGGAGGTCAAGATGGTGACGTTCCAGCCCGCAGCGGAACCGGTGCTGTCGTCGGCGGTCAGGACCATGTCTCCGGGCGTGTTCTGCAAGCTGTGGGAGTAGCCCACGGCGGTAAGGCCGAAGTCCGCCACGCTGGCGGTGCGTTCTCCCCCGGTGATGGTCAGGGTCACGGTGTCAGCGGCGTCGGCGGACGGGACAAAGGCGGCTGAGGCAACTAGGGCGATGCCCATGGCCAGACCCGCGGTTCTGGTGAACTTCATGAGGGGTGTTGCTCCTTTGCGTTCGGTAGCTCGGCTGACCCGGTGGGCCCCGTAGCTTTGCGTCCCCGCCTTGCGACGGGTTTGCCGTTGTCGGGTGCAGATGGAGCTGGTGGACCCGGTCCTGCAGTCACTCACGCTCCGTCACAAACAGTGATCGACGGGCTTCGACAACGCCCGGACGACGACGGACCAACACGGCACGGACGCAACCGGCGCGTACAAACGGGAGCAATCTCAAGAGACCGTTCGGTATTGCCAGACGGTTCGACCCGTGGATCTCACGGTTCGGGATCGAAGCGGTAGCCGACACTCCGTACGGTCTTGATCCAATGGGGGTGCTCGGGGTTGGCTTCGATCTTCCCCCGTACCCGGCGCACGATCTCGGTCACCGTCGTCGGTCGTTGCCACTCGGGGGAGGAACTCCACACGTCGCGCAGCAAGTCTTTTCGGGAGAACACACGGCGCGGTGATGTCGCCAGATGGACGAGGACGTCGAACTCCCTGCCGGTCAACTCCACCGCCCGGCCCCCGACCAGTACACCGTGCGACGCGGTGTCGATGATCAGCCCGGGGAACTCCAGCCGCAGCCCGGCCGGAGTCGGCCGGGTGCGGCGCAGGACGCTCTCCACCCGGGCCACCATTTCGCGGGGCGAGAACGGCTTGGGGAGGTAGTCGTCGGCGCCGAGTTTCAGACCGAGGATCCGGTCGGATTCCTCGCCGCGACCGCTCAGGATGATGACCGGAACCGCATTTGTGCGCCGGACGTCGGTGAGGAGGTCGAGCCCGTTCAGGCCGGGCAGGCTCAGGTCGAGCACGACCAGGTCTATGCCCCCCTGGTTGACAGCGCCGAGGGCCGAGCGGCCGTCGGCGCACTGGACCACGGAGTACCCCTCGCGTTCGAGCGACTCGGTGACGAGTATCCGGATGTCGGCTTCGTCGTCGACGACGAGGACGGTGGCGCGGCCTGTCTGATTCCATCCGGACATTGGCGACTGCTCCTGCCTACCAGACGGAGCGACCGGCGACGGTGCGTCGAACTCGTCCGCCCCATAGCATCCGACCTGCCGGCTGTCCTCCGCTATGGGCAAACCGTCGGAGTTTCTAGGCGTTTCTCACGGCGGGGTGCGTCGCCCCCGACGAGGCGCGAGAGAAGCTCCGACTGCGAGTGAACGCCAACCTTCCGGTAAATGGTGGAGAGATGATTGCGGACCGTGCTTTGGCTCAAGAACAAGGAATGGGCGATGGCGGGAACCCTTTCACCGGTGATCAGCCGCCGGAGAATTTGGGTCTGTCGTTTGCTCAACCCCCGCAGAACAGGATCGGCCCACCACGCCTCTGCGCTGGTCGGGAGGTCACTGATACCGGTCGCCTGAATCTCCGCCGCTATCCGCCAGAGGTGATCTTCCAGCCGGGAGGCGCGCTCCGTGGCTGTCTCGATCTCGTCGGCCGCGGGCAGAAGCCACAGCCCAAACCCGAACCGGGCGGGGTTGTGGCCACAGAGTGGGCTGACCGCGCAACGAACTGGCGTCCAGGACCCGTCGAGTCCTTGGACCCTCAGGCGAGTCGCCACCGCTCGGCCCTCAGCACCACTTCGGCCCAGCGTGAGCAACAGCAACGGGGCATCCTCGGGGTGTACGGCGCGCTGCAAAGACGAGCCACGAGAGTCCTCCAGGTCCCATCCGAGCAGCTCGGCGGCGTCCGGGCTGAGCTCGCTGATCCGCCAATCGTGATCGAGCGTGCCGAGGGTCACTCGCTTGGCATCCACCCGGGCAAACCACGGTTCCGTTAAGACGGGCGTGCCTTCGGCCGGGACCACGGCGAGCAGGGCGCGCTCACATGGCCTCGCACCATCGATCGGCCGAAGCCAGCCAAGAACATCGAGTTCCCCACCGCGACGGGCCCGCAAGCGTGCCCGTCCCTGGCAGGATTCGATCAAGCCGGTCGCCATCCCGGCCAGGACGTTCTCCACGACTGGCCAGTCCTCGGCCAACACGAGATCAACCAGCTTGGGCTCCCGGCGGGCCGCGCCGTCGAAACGGAGCAGGTCAGAAAAGGCGTCATTGGGCGTCAACCGCGTGGACGCGATGTCGACAATGGTTACAGGCACTGGGGAATGCCGGAACACCTTACTGGGTTCGTCGGTGTTCTCGCACGTTGAGGTCATCACATTTTCCGTGGGGGGAGGGGGGTTGGCTCATGGTAGCGGACCAGACGGTTCAAAATGATCTTACGGTTCCGTGACCGCAGACGCGCGCCGGCTTTCGGGCTGGCCCTAGGCGAAACGTCCAGGGAGGTAGTGGACTTCCGGTTCCACAACGGCGATGCTCTGGCCATGCCGCGACATCGGGCCTTCGACGAGGAGCAGGTCCTCTGGGCCGCCACAGAGCTGTTCTGGAAGCGGGGCTATCTGACGACGTCCGTGGACGAACTGCAAGGGGCGACCGGTCTCAGTCGCTCAAGCCTTTACCTGGCGTTCGGGGCCAAACG
>JAUZEY010000512.1 GCA_030838785.1 Actinomycetota bacterium
GCGCACGGCGCTGGCCTTGAACTCGGCCGTCCCCGACTTGGGGTCGGTGGCCTCGATGGTGAGCTGGTTCGTGTCGACGTCGTCGGGAAAGTGGATCGTCATGAACACGAGCCCGGGCCGCAGCCCCGGGTCGAGGCGGACGGGCGCCTCCACGGAACCGCGGCGGGAGACGACCCGCACGACCTCCCCCTCGGCGACGCCGAGGGCGGCGGCGTCCTTGGGGCAGAGGTCGATCGTCTCGCCCTTCCGGAGCGGGGAGTCGTAGCCGCCGGTCTGGACGCCGGTGTTGTAGGAGTCGAGGCGGCGGCCGGTGGTGAGCCGGAGCGGGAACTCCCCGGTCAGCTTGTCGACCGGCAGTTCGTGGGCCACCACCGAGAACGGCGCGAGCCGGCCCCGGGCGGACGGCTCGGTGGCCCACAGCCGGCCGTGGAGGTAGGACGGTTCCAGCGAGTCCTCCGACGGGCAGGGCCACTGGATCCCGCCCAGCTCCTCGAGGCGGCGCCAGCTCATCCCCCGGTGCAGCGGCGAGAGCGAGCGGAGCTCCTCCCAGATGGACTCCGACGACGGATAGTGCCAGTCGTGCCCGAGGCGGCGGGCCACCTCGCACAGGATCTCGGCGTCGTCGCGGGCGCCCTCGGGCGGCTCGATCGCCTTGCGGACCCGCTGGACGCGGCGCTCCGAGCTCGTCACCGTGCCCTCGGTCTCGCACCAGGCGGCGGTGGCGGGCAGCACGACGTCGGCCAGCTGGGCCGTCCTGGTGAGGAAGATGTCCTGGACGACGAGGTGCTCGAGACCCTCCAGCAGGGGCACGGCGTGAGCGGCATCGGCCTCCGACTGGGCCGGGTTCTCGCCCATGACGTAGAGGGCGGTGAGCTCCTTGCGCTCCATGGCGGCGAACATCTGGGTCAGGTGCATGCCGTAGGCGGGAGGGATGCGGCTCCCCCAGGCGGCGTCGAACCGGGCTCGCACCTCGTCGTCGAGGATGTCGCCGAAGCCCGGCAGCCGGTTGGGGATGGCGCCCATGTCGCCGCCGCCCTGCACGTTGTTCTGTCCCCGGAGCGGCTGGAGGCCGCAGCCGTACCGGCCGACATGGCCGCAGAGCAGGGCCAGGTTGATGAGGGACAGGACGTTGTCGGTGCCGTTGTGGTGCTCGGTGATGCCGAGCGTCCAGCACAGCTGGGCCCGGTCGGCCCGGCCGTAGCCGTGGGCCAGGTGGCGGATGGCCTCCGCCGGGACGCCGGTCTCGGCCTCGCCCCGCTCCAGGGTCCACGGTTCGACGTCGGCGGCGTAGGCCTCGAAGCCGGTGGTGGCCTGGCCGGTGAACGTGCGGTTCTCCAGCCCGGCGGCCAGGATCTCCCGGGCGATCGTCTTGGCCAGGGCGACGTCGGTGCCGACGTCGAGCCCGAGCCAGGCGTCGGCGAAGCGGGCCGAGGCCGTGCGGCGGGGGTCGACCACGATCAGCTGGGCGCCGTTGCGGACGCCGGCCAGCACGTGGTGGAAGAAGATCGGGTGCGTCTCGCGGGCGTTGCTGCCCCACAGCACGATGAGGTCGGTGTCCTCCACCTCGGCGTAGCTGCTGGTCCCCCCGCCGGCTCCGAAGACTGTCGCCAGACCGGCGACGGACGGAGCGTGTCAGGTGCGGTTGCAGGAGTCGATGTTGTTGCTGCCCAGCGCCACCCGCATGAACTTCTGGGCCACGAAGTTCACCTCGTTGGTGGCCTTCGAGCAGGAGAACATCCCGACCGTTCCGGGGCCGCCCCGCTCCAGCGCGGCCCGGAAGCCGCCCGCCGCCCGGTCGAGCGCCTCGTCCCACGAGGCGGGGGCCAGCTCGCCGTCGCGGCGCACCATCGGCTGGGTGATTCGCTGGTATCGCATGGCTTTACGGTACCTCCCGGCTCCGGGCAGGCGACCGGCCCCAGGAACCTGAACTGTTCCTGACGAATATGTCCTCTGGCCGCACTGCGGCCGGATCGGATCAAAGGAGTCCCCGCCAGCGTGCCCCGCCCCCGTCGTTCGTTGCTGCGCGCCCTCGTGGCGACCCTGGGCACGGCCCTCGTGGCCGCCCTGCCGATCGTGGCGCCGCGCCCACCGGAGGCCGTGGCGGCGGCACCGGCGTCCGCCTCGGCCCCCACGGCGGGCTACTGGCTGGTCGGCGGCGACGGCTCCGTCTACCCCTTCGGGTCGGCCGGCGGGCTCGGTTCGCTGCAGGGCACGCGCCTGGCCCATCCGGTGGCAGGGATGACGACGACACCGAGCGGCGACGGCTACTGGCTGGTCGGGTCGGACGGGGGGATCTTCTCCTTCGGCGACGCCGCCTTCCACGGCTCCACGGGCGCCCTGAAACTCAACCAGCCCATCGTCGGCATGGCGTCCACCGCCTCCGGCCAGGGGTATTGGTTCGTGGCGGCGGACGGAGGGGTCTTCTCCTTCGGCGACGCCACCTTCTACGGCTCCACCGGCGCCCTCAAACTCAACAAACCCATCGTCGGCATGGCCCCCACCCCCACCGGCAAGGGCTACTGGTTCGTCGCCTCCGACGGCGGGATCTTCTCCTTCGGCGACGCCGCCTTCTACGGCTCGACGGGGGCGACGCCCCTCAACCGGCCGATCGTGGGGATGGCGGCGTCCCCGTCCGGCCAGGGCTACTGGTTCGTCGCTTCGGACGGAGGGATCTTCAACTTCGGCGACGCCGCCTTCCTCGGCTCGGCCGGCGGCCGGTCGCTGCCGGCCGGGGTGGTCGTCATGTCGGGCGTCCTCCGGACCGTCCCCGGCGGGTCGACGGACGGCACCGACACCACCTCCACCACGTCCGGCCCCCCACCGCCGACGGCCCCGACCTCGGGCCCCACCACCACCACGACCCGTCCCGGCCCGTCCGATGATGCCTTCCAGATCGGCCTCGTCGGCGACACCGGCTACACACCGTCGGACTCGACCCGGTTCGACAAGGTGCTGGCCCAGATGAACCGGTTCCCGCTCGCCTTCGTGGTCCACGACGGCGACTTCAAGAACCCGACCACCGCCTGCGCCGACGCCACCTTCGAGGCCGTCAAGGCCCAATTCGACACGTCGAAAGCGCCGTTCGTCTACACCCCGGGCGACAACGAGTGGATGGACTGCAACAACGTCGCCGTCAACCCCAACGAGTCCCCAATGGACTCGGTGGAACGCCTCCAGGCGTTGCGGGCCCTGTTCTTCGCCCAGGACCAGTCGCGGGGCGTGAACCCGATGCCGCTCACGACGCAGCGCCAGGCCGGCTACCCCGAGAACGCCCGGTGGTCGAAGGAGGGCGTGGTCTTCGCCACCATCAACGCCCCCGGGCCGGGCGACGACATCAGCAAC
>JAUZEY010000516.1 GCA_030838785.1 Actinomycetota bacterium
GCAGCTGGATCAGCGACTCCGAACTGTGACCGCCGAAACCGTGACCGCCGAAACCGTGACCGCCGACCTGGTGACCGCCGAACTCTCGACCGCCGAACTCTCGACCGCCGAACTCTTGATCGCCGAACTGTGACGACCGGTCACTCCGCCGACACCTACCGCGGCCCGTTCGCCGACGGGCCGCCGCCGGAGGCGCTGGCGGTGGACCGGCCCTCGCTGCGGGCCTTCGGCCCGGCCGAGGTGCGGCGCATGCTCGTCATCGTCGCCGTCATGACCGGCTGCCTCATCCGGGCGCTGGCCCGGTGGCTGCTGCATCCCCGCCGGGCCCGCCTGCCGGAGGCGGCGGCCACCGGCGTCGTCGACGCCTTCTGCGCCCTCGGCCCCACGTTCGTCAAGCTCGGCCAGCTCATGGGCTCCTCCCCCAGCATCTGCCCCGCCCCGCTGTCGGAGGCCGCCCGGCGCTGCATCCGCGAGCTCGGCCCCGTCGACGTGGCCGTCGTCCGGCGCGCCATCGAAGCCGACCTCGGCCGTCCGGTCGACGAGCTGTTCGCCTCGTTCGAGGACCGGCCGCTCCATTCGGCGTCGGTGGCCCAGGTGCACGGCTGCGTGCTCCCCGACGGCCGCCAGGCGGTGGTCAAGATCCAGCGGCCCGGGATCCGGTCGACGATGATCTCCGACCTGCGCATCCAGTGGCGCATGATGCGGCTCCTCCAGCGCCTGTCGGGCTTCGCCCGCGACGCCAACGTGACCGGTGCCATCGAGGACCTCCACGAGGTGACCTGCAACGAGCTGAACTTCGTCCTCGAGGCGCAGCGCCAGAGCCGCTTCCGGGACCGCATCTGGGCCTACGGCGACAACGCCGCCGTGACCGCCCCCGAGGTGTACTGGAACTGGTGCGGCCCCGGCGTGATCTGCATGGAACGGCTCTTCGGCGTGCCGATCGACGACTTCGACGCCGTCCGGCGCCGCAACGGCGACGGGAAGCTGTCGATGCGCCGGGGGGTGAAGGTGTGGATGGAGGCCTGCCTGGTGCACGGCCCGTTCCACGGCGACGTCCACGCCGGCAACATCTGGATCCTCGACGACGGACGGGTGGCGTTCCTCGACTTCGGGATCATGGGCGAGCTGACCGACGACTGGAAGGAGGCCATGCGGGACTTCTTCGAGACGTCGGCCATCGACAACGACTTCACCCGGGTCGCCCGGTCCTACAAGCGGGTCGGGGCCTTCCCGGCCGACGCCGGCAGCGACGAGGACATCGGCGCCAGCATGCAGATGATCTTCGGGCCGATGTTCGACGCCGGGCTCGGCGAGGTCCCGATGGCGTCGCTGCTGGCCGAGATCATCCGCACGATGGGCGCCTGGGCGGGCGGGGCGGGAACGCCGAAGGAGCTCCAGCTGATCATCAAGCAGCTGCTCTACTTCGAGCGCTACTCCAAGGAGTTCGCCCCCGACTGGCCGATGTTCCGCGACCTCTACCTCATGCGCAACGTGTTCCCCGAGGCGGTGGCGGCCCGGGTGGCGGCCACCGGCGTCACGCTGCCGGATTGACCGATGGCCGAGTAGCGGGCGCGTACGCTTGAATCCCATGTCCGACGAGGGCTACCTGACGATCGACGAGCTGGCCCGGGCGGCCGGCACGACCGTCCGCAACGTGCGGGTGTACCAGGACCGCGGCCTCCTGGCCCCGCCGGAGCGGCGGGGCCGGCTCGGCCTGTACGGGCCCGACCACCTCCGCCGCCTGCGGCTCGTGCTGCGGATGCTGGGCCGGGGCTACCCGCTGGCCGCAATCCGGGAACTGGTCGAGGCGTGGGAGGAGCAGCGCGACATCGGCTCGGTGCTCGGCCTGGAAGAGGTCATCACCGCCCCCTACCAGGCCGAGGGTCCCCGCCGCCTGTCGGCCGCCCGGTTCCGGGAGCTGCTGGGCGGCGACGAGGTGGCCGCGGCCCGGGCCGTCGAGACGGGCCTGGCCCAGGTCGAGGGCGACGACGTCGTCGTCCGCAACCCGAGGCTGTTCGACCTCGGTGGGGAGTTGATGGCCGAGGGGTTCCCGCCCCGGGCGGTCGTCGACATGGCGGCGGAGCTGGCCGCCACCATGGACCGCGTGGCGCAGATGTGCGTGTCCTTCGTCGACGAGCACCTCTGGCAGGGCTTCGTCGACGCCGGCATGCCCGCCACCGACGCCGAGCGCGTCGTCGGCGTCATCCAGCGGATGCGGCCCCGGGCCCAGGCGGCGGCCGACGCCGCCCTGGCCGAGGCCATGGAGAAGCACACCGACGAGGTCTTCACCCAGACGGCGGCCCGGCTGGCGTCGAAGTCGCCCCGGCGGCGGAAGCCGTCCGCGTCCTAAATTTTTGGCGGTTCCGGCCCCGGAGGCAGGAGAGCGAAGGGACCGGATCGTACTTAGGGAGCGAACACCCGATACCGGCTCGCGACCCCGCGTGCGCCGGCCAACTGTCTCGCCCCCCCGAGGCCGCAGCACGCCTCCCCGAGATCCCGGGGTAATTCCGCATGTCCCAGCGTCTCCGCTTCGGCCTCGCCGGCGCCGTCTCCCTCCTCCTGATGGCCGCCGGGCTCCCCGCCGGACGGGCCCAATCCCAGCTTCATCCAGCAGTGGTGTCGGCCAACCCCGCCGACACGACCCCCAACGTCGCCGACGGCATGGTGATGTCCATCCTGCCGATGGGCAACCGGATCTACGTCGGCGGCTCCTTCACCGGGGTCCGCAACGCCGGCGAGGACCGCCTCATCGCCCGCAAGGGTCTCTTCGCCCTCGACCCCGCCACCAACCGGGTCGACGAGGGCTTCGCGGCCGACTTCGACATCGATCCCGATCCGGCCAAGAGCCGGGCCGTCGAAGCGCTGGCCGCCGCGCCCGGCGGCCAGGAGCTGTTCGTCGGCGGCGAGTTCGCCACGCTCAACGGAACGGCCACCCACAAGCTGGTGAAGCTCGACGCCGTGACCGGCCAGCCCGCCGGCGGGTTCGACGTCGCGGTCAGCGCCGCAGTCAAGAGTCTGGTCGTGAGCGGGAACCGCCTCTACCTGGCCGGGCCCTTCACCACCGTCGCCGGCCAGGCCCGCGGCGGCCTGGCCGCGGTCGACGCCGCCACCGGGGCGCTCGACGGCGGTGTCGACGTCGCCTTCACCACCCCCCGCCAGGGCAACGTGCCCCGGGTGGAGACGATCGCCGTCACTCCCGACGGTGCGACGCTGGTGGCCGGGGGCAACTTCACCGTTGCCGGCGGGCAGCCCCGCTGGCAGGTGACGCTCCTCGACGTCGGGTCCCGGCCGGCCCGGGTGATCGACTGGCAGACCAACCGCTTCAACGACACCGACCAGGGCCAGCTGCGCTGCGCGGCGGCGTTCGACAGCCACCCCCGCGCCGTCGACTTCTCCCCCGACGGTTCCTACTTCATCGTCGTCACCACCGGCGCCTACACGAGCCGGGGAGCGCTGTGCGACACGGCCAGCCGGTGGGAAACCGCCGGCCGCGGCGCCGCCCTCCAGCCGACCTGGGTCGACTACAACGGCGGCGACAGCTTCACCGCTGTGGCCGTCACCGGCGCCGCCGTCTACGTCGGCGGCCACCAGCGGTGGATGAACAACCCCTTCCCGCAGGGCACCGACATCGAGGGCGTCCCCGGCCCGGGCGCCGTGAAGCGGGAGGGCCTCGCCGCCCTCGATCCCCGCAGCGGCCTGCCGCTGCCCTGGAACCCCGGCCGGGAACGCGGTGAGGGCGCCTGGGCGCTGACCGCCACCCCCGACGGGCTGTGGGTCGGGAGCGACACCGACAAGGTCGGCGGCTGGACGGCCGACGGCTGCGGCACCTGCGAGGTCCACCAGAAGCTGGCCTTCTTCCCGCTGGCCGACGGCGCCCCGGCACCGGCGCTGGAGCCGGCCGCCCTGCCCGCCGACCTGTACTCCGTGGGGACCGGCGGCCTCGTCAAGCGCCCGTTCGACGGCACGGCGCTCGGCGCGGCCACGGTCCTCGCCCCGAGCGGCGACGGGGACCGGATCCGGGGCGCCTTCGTCGTCGGGGGCCGCCTCTACGAGGGCCGCGACGATGGCCGCCTGCTCATGTGGCCCTTCGACGGCGCCACCTTCGGCCCGATGGCCCAGATCGACCTGCGCGGTCTCCCGGCGACGTACCAGACCCGCAACGCCCTCGTCACCGGCTTCCCGCTGTCGAAGGTGACGGGCATGTTCTACGACCACGGCCGCCTCTACTACACCGTGGAAGGCGACCGGAAGCTGTACTACCGCTACTTCCTGGCCGGGGCGAGCCCGACCGACGACGTCGTCGGAGCCCAGGTGCTCGTGGCCAGCGGCGAGAGCGACGGGCTCGACTGGAGCCGCGTCCGGGGCATGACCGCCGCCGGCGGCCGCCTCTACTGGTCCGAGGGGCCCGACCTGCACCGCATCGACCTCGCCGGCGGCACCCCGCAGCCGGCCACCGCCACCGTCGCAGCGGCGGGGGCGAACATCGACGCCCGGGGGCTGTTCGTGCTGCCGTCGACGGCCGGGGGCCTGACCCCGCCGGGCATCGGCACCGGTCCGTTCACCGCTTCCGGTCCGTCCGGGTCGGTCGGCTCCGGCTACTGGATGGTGGGCGCCGACGGGCGGGTGTCGGCCTTCGGCCAGGCCGCCCAGCTCGGCGACGCCGTCTCCCGCCTCGTCAAGGGCAGCGACGCCGCCGACCTCGAGCCCACCCCGTCCCGCAACGGCTACTGGATCGTCGACGACGCCGGCCGGGTCTTCGCCAACGGCGACGCCCGGGACTTCGGCAGCGTCGACACCCGGCAGCTGGCCAAGGGCGAGAAGGTCACCAGCCTGTCGGCCACCCGCAGCGGCGCCGGCTACTGGATCTTCACCACCCGGGGCCGGGTGCTGCCCTTCGGCGACGCCCGCTCCTACGGCGACATGTCGGCGGTGACGCTCAACGGGCCCGTCCTCGACTCCATCCCGACGCCGTCGGGTCTCGGCTACTACATGGTGGCGTCGGACGGCGGGATCTTCTCCTTCGGCGACGCCCGCTTCGCCGGGTCGATGGGCGGCAAGCGGCTCAACGCCCCGGTCCAGTCGCTCGTGCCCGACCCCGACCAGAGCGGCTACTGGCTGGTGGCCTCCGACGGCGGCGTGTTCGCCTTCGCCGCTCCCTTCCGGGGATCGATGGGGGGCAAGCGGCTCAACAAGCCCGTCACCGGAATGGTGCCGTTCGGCAACGGCTACCTCATGGTCGGCGAGGACGGCGGGATCTTCGACTTCGCCGACCGGGCCTTCCTCGGCTCGCTCGGCGACCACCCGCCGGCCCGGCCCATCGTGGCCGTGGCCGGATTCTGAGGGGTTAGCTGATCTGCATCGGGAGGCCGGCCAGGCCCCGGGTGGTGCTGTGGGGTTCCCGGACGGGCTCTCCGCACTCCAGCGTCATCACCTGACTCACGAGGGCGCTGAGGACGGCGTGGGCCTCGGTGCGGGCCAGCGACGAACCGACGCAGGAGTGGATGCCGTGCCCGAAGGCGACGTGGTCGTGGGGGTCGCGCCGCACGTCGTAGTGGTCGGGGTCGGGGTAGTGCCGCTCGTCCCGGTTGGCCGACGCCAGCAGGACACACATCCGGCTGTCGGGAGGGATCGTCACCCCGTCGATCTCGGCGCCGTC
>JAUZEY010000519.1 GCA_030838785.1 Actinomycetota bacterium
GGAAGGGCGGAAGGGGGCCTCCCGGCGCGTGTCGAACAAATCGGGCCAACGGGTCGTACCACTCTCAGTGGTCAAACCAGGGCGGATCATGGGGTATCAGGGCAAACCACGACGGATCAGGAGGGCGGTGGCTCTCGCCGCCGTCATCGCAGCGACGTCCACGGTGGCGGCCAACGCCCTCGACGCCGCCTCGCTGCTGGCCCCGATCCTCACGCCGGTCACCGGCGGCGCGGCGGCGGTGTCGCCGTTCGGGGCTCCGGCCGGCGGGTACGCCGCCTTCGCCACCGGCACGGTCCTCCACGCCGGCGTGGCCGGTTCACTCGGCGCGACACTCGATCTGGTCTCCTCCACCGCCGCCGCCACCTCGGGGCCGGTCACCTCGGCGGTCAACAGCGAGCTGGGCCGGGCGGCCCTACCCGTCCTGCCGGCCAAGGGGAGCTACGCCCAGGGGATCGGCCTCGGGGTTGGGCTCGGGCTGCTGCCCGGCGTCTCCACCGGCCTGTTCGGCAACGCCACCGCCACCGCCCCGCCGTCGTCGGCGCCGGTGGAGCAGGAGTCGGCCTCGTCGAGCGGGGCGCCGGTCGTCAACGTGGCGCCGTTGCGGGCCCGGGCCCAGGCGCTGTCGTCGGCCAATGGTTGCGTTCTGGGCTCGAACCTGGCCTTCGGCCGGGGGGAGGCCGCCGACGTCTCGCTGGCCGGTCTGGCCGGTCTGGCCGGCGTGGCGGTCGGCAACGCCGGCGGCGCCACCCACCCGCTGTCCAGCTCGGAGTCCCGCACGGTCATCGTCCCCGGGTCCGCCGCCGGGCGGCTCGGGCTCATGAGCGAGACCAGCCAGTTCCTCGGCCCGATCACGCTCCTGGCCGGCACGGCCAGCCAGACGACCGTCGAGGTGAAGGGGCAGTGGCTGCTCCGGGTCACCGCCGACGGCCGGACGGGCGCCGTCGCCTACGGGCCCCAGGGACTGGCGGGGGACCAGGCGGTGGTCGTGGTGCGCAACGCCGCCGGAGCCGTCGTGGCCCAGGCGTCGGCCTCGGAGCAGAAGCTGGCCGGCTCGGCCGGTCTCCATCTCGACATCCCCGGCGTGGGCGAGATCGTCGTCGGCGAGCAGCCCCGGACCCGGGGTCGGACCGGCGCCGCCCAGGCGTCGGGCACCGCCGCCGACGCCGCTGTCGACCTGGTGCGGATCCGGCTGCTGGGCCAGGACGTCCGCGTCGGTCACATGGAGGCGGCGGTCGCCGTCCCCGCCGCCGGCGTCACCTGCCCCGGCCTCGAGGTCACGATCACGCCCGGCCCCTCCACCGTGGCTCCGGGCGGCGACTTCTCGGCGTCGGTCAGGGTCCGGAACCCCAACGAGGGCCGCGCCTCGGGCGTCGTCATCGCCAGCCGCCTGGATTCCGATCCCGGGGTCGACGTCAGGCCCGGCGCCGTTCTGATGAACCGGGCCCAGCTCACTCCCAACGGGGACGGGCTGAGGCTGACGACTCCGCTGGGGCCGGGCCAGGCCGTCGAGGTGCCGGTCGGGGTGCGGGTCGGGCCCTCCTCGGGTCCCGGCGCCATCCGGCTCGGCGCCACCGCCGCCGGGCTCTACGGCGACGGCCCCCAGGCTGTGCCGACCGCCGGCGCGCTGACCGTCGAGGGACCGCGGGTCACCGTGCCGGCGGTGAACGCTCCGGGCGGCCCGGCCGTCAAGAACCCTGCTGGGGGAAAGGTGGCGGCGACGGCCGGCGCCTCCTCTCCGGCCGGTAGCGGCGGGCGCAAGCCGGTCCGCGCCTCAGCCGGCATCACCGGGGCGGCGGGCTCGGCCGCCTCTGCCGCCCCGGTGGCGCCGGCTCCGACCACTCCTGTTCCCGCGCCGACGCCGCCGGCCACCGAGCCGCCGCCGGTCACGGTCACCACGCCCACCCAGGCCTCGCCGCCGCCAGCCGAGCGCGCCGTTCCGGCGCTGAAGGGGAAGCCGGCCAGGCACCAGCGGCAGCCCTGGGTGGGCGCGGCTTCGGTGCTGCTCCTCGCCGTGGCGGCAGCGGTGGCAGTCCGCCTGGCGGCGTCGGGCCGCCGCTGACTGTGTTCTGGGCGGCTTTCGCCCCGCCCTTCTGGGCGGCTTTCGCCGCCCTTCTGGGCGGCTTTCGCCGCCTCCCGCCCGGCTCCGCCGGGCTCCTCCGTAGCGGGGCTTCGCCCCGCCGGCCGTGTCCGGTGAACGGGTTCGTCGCAAGGTTCGGCAACTCGGACCGATAGCCTCATGACCATGGACTCAGTGGCGCCGTCGGAGGGGTGGGGGGTTCTCCACCTCTTCTACTCGATCGACCGGGAGCGGGCCGCGGCGGAGCCCGGCGCCGGCAAGCGGGTGCTCGACGCCGTCGCCGCCCTCGAGCGCGACGGCCATGCGGCCCTCCTGTCGGCCAGCCTGGGGCACAAGGCCGACCTCGGGATCATGGCGCTCGGGCCCGACCTGGCCCGCCTGCAGGCCTTCCAGGCCGAGCTGGCCGGCGCGCCGCTGCGGCTGGAGTGGTCGTTCGTGTCGCTGACCGAGACCTCGGAGTACACCAGCACCGAGGAGCAGGAGCGGGAGCGCCTGGCGTCGCACACCGAGGGCCTCGACGAGGAGGCCATCGAGGCCCGCCTGGAGGCCTGGCGGACCCGCATGGCCAAGTACCGGGAGGACAAGCTCCATCCCCGCCTCCCGCTGAAGAAGCTGATCTGCTTCTACCCGATGGCCAAGCGGCGCAAGGGCAACGCCAACTGGTACCAGCTCCCGTTCGAGGAGCGGCGCCGGCTCATGGGCGGCCACGCCCGGGTCGGCATGACCTACTCCGGCCGGGTGCTGCAGCTCATCACGAGCTCGTTCGCCTTCGACGACTGGGAGTGGGGCGTCACGCTGCTGGCCGACGACCCGGTGGCCCTGAAGGAGATCCTGTACGAGATGCGCTTCGACGAGGTCTCCGCCGTCTATTCCGACTTCGGCCCCTTCATCGTGGGCCTGCTGGCCGAACCCGCCGAGGCCGTCCGCCGCGCCGGTCTCGCCTAGCCCGTCCCCGGGGGCACCATGTACAAGGTCCTGCTGTTCCTTCACGTGCTGGCCGTCATCGCCGGGCTCGGGCCGACCTACGCCCTGCCCGGCCTGATGAAGCTGCGGGGCGATCCGCCGTCGGCCGCCGTCCTGCGGGCCGAGCACGTCATCAGCCGCTACGCCACCGTCGCCGTGGCCGTGATCCTCGTCACCGGGATCGGCCTCATCAGCTCGAGCCCGGCGGTCAAGCACCACTTCGGCGACGCCCACTGGCTCCACCTGTCCATCGCCCTCTTCGTCGTGCTGGCCGGGCTGGGGACGGGCTACGCCGCCCCCCGCATGCGCAAGGCCGTCACGGCGGGAGAGGCGGGCAACGGCGCCGAGGTGCACCGTCTCCTCGACCCGCTCGACAAGGTCGTCGGCCCGATCCTCGGCCTTCTCGGAGCGGCGATCGTGTACCTGATGCTGATCAAGCCCGACTTCTAGTTGCGCGCTCCGGGCTCCGGGACGAGCAGCTGCTCGGGCACATCGCACTTCCCGAGCCCCGACCGGATCAGCTCGAACATGCGGATGTTGACCGGCGCCCCGCCGGCGATGGGAGTGCTGAAGCGCTTGCCCTCCTGGACTGCCCGCCGGCGGGTGGCGACGATCAGCTCCCAGTCGCCCAGCCACCGCTCGACCGGCTGATCGCGGGCCAGGACGTCGGGACCCAGGGCCCGCACCCGGCCGACGAGCTGTTCCACCGCCCGGTTCTCGGTCTCGGCCCGGGCCCCGACGCTCATCGTGTTCGGGACGGCGGCCAGGTCGGCCCGCAGCTGCGTGCACCCCGCCAGCGCCGCCTTGCGGACGGGCCCGCTGTCGATGGCCGTCGGGTCGTCGCGCCCGGCGTAGACGATCGGGCCGACGACCCACAGGGCGCCCACGATCCCCGACAGGACCAGGACCAGGATCGTGACCCTGCGCCCCCGCCGGGTGTTCGGCTCCCCGGCCTCCTCGGGCTCGCGGATGTCGACCTCAGTCTTCACCGAGGTACGCCTTCCGCACCTTCTCGCTGGCCGACAGGTCGGCCGCCGATCCCTCGAGGACCACCGAGCCGGTCTCGATCACGTAGGCCCGGTCGGCCAGCGCCAGCGCCGCCTGGGCGTTCTGCTCGACGAGGAGGATGGTGGTGCCCTGGGCCTTGAGCTCGGCCAGCGTCGTGAAGATCAGGTTCATCATGATCGGCGAAAGTCCCATCGAAGGCTCATCGAGCATCAGCAGCCGGGGCCGGCTCATCATCGCCCGGCCGATGGCCAGCATCTGCTGCTCGCCCCCGGAGAGGGTACCGCCGGCCTGGCGCCGCCGGTCCGCCAGCACCGGGAAGAGCGCGAAGATCCGGTCGAGGTCGCCGGCCAGCTCTGCCGGGTTGGTGTCGGCCCGGGTGAAGGCGCCGAGCTCGAGGTTCTCCCCCACCGTCATGCGGGGGAAGATGCGCCGGCCCTCGGGCACGTGGGCGATGCCCAGCTCCACGATCTCGTG
>JAUZEY010000533.1 GCA_030838785.1 Actinomycetota bacterium
GGCCAAGCTGTGATCCTGTTGGCCGTCGTTGCGGAACGTCAGCGTCCTGGTTCCGGGCGACAGGGCCGGCACCTCGAACGACCAGTCCCGGGCCAGGACGGTTCCGTCGGTCGGCGGCACCACCGCCCTGTTCGTCGCCTTCACCGCGAACGGCACGGCCATGCCCAGCTCGTAGTGGAACCGCTCGGGCCGGGCCGGGGGCGGGCCGGCCGTGGCGTCGAGGCTGTCGGCGTCGGAGAGGGTGCAGACCATGACGTAGTTCCCGGCCGGGAGGGCGAGCGTCGACGTCGCCGACGTTCCGCCCGGCACGAGGGAGACCCCGCCCTGAAAACGGACGTAGGCCGGGGTGGGCTTCCCGTCGCCCTTTACGATGGGCGTCAGGTCCTGCTTCAGCCGGGCCAGCGGGGTTTCGCCGACGGCCACGATGACCGCCTCGTGCTTGAGCTTCCCGTCGTTCTGGAGGGTCAGGCGGACCGCGCCGCCCACGATCTCGGGCGGGACGTCGAAGCCGTACTCCCGGGCCGTGACGGTGACGCTCGCCGGGGTGGCGACGGGCGCCGTGGTCGACGGGCTCGTGGCCGCGGCCCGGTCGGCGCTCCTGCCGCCCCCGCTGCTGCACCCGGCGATCAGGAGGGCCAGCAGCCCCAGGACCGTAAGCGGACGTCGTCGCACGCCCGGGAGGGTAATTCCTGACGGGGGACACCCCCGAACCCCCGGCCCCCGGTCAGGCGATGACCCGGAACAATTCCTCCAGGGTCGTCTTGCCCTGGGCCACCTTGACCAACCCGTCCTCCCGGAGGGTCAGCATCCCCTGGGCGAGGGCCGTCTTCTTGATCTCGTCCGACGAGTAGCGCTCCACCACCATCCGGCGGATCTCCTCGCTCATCACCATGACCTCGTGGACGGCGAGGCGGCCCCGGTACCCGGTGCGGGAGCAGGCGGCGCAGCCGACGGCCCGGTACAGCAGGGGCGGGCCCTCGGCCTTGAGGAGGGCGGCCGGCCAGCCGGCCTCGGTGAGCTCGCCGTGGGTCGGTTCGTACTCCTCCCGGCACCGGTCGCACAGCCTGCGGGCGAGGCGCTGGGCCACGACGCAGTCGAGGGCGCTGATGACCAGGAACGGCTCGACGCCCATCTCCACCAGCCGCATCGGGGTCGAGGCGGCATCGTTGGTGTGCAGGGTCGACAGCACGAGGTGGCCGGTCAGCGACGCCTCGATGGCGATCGTGGCCGTCTCCCGGTCCCGGATCTCCCCGACGAGGACGATGTCGGGGTCGGAGCGGAGGATCGACCGCAGCGCCGAGGCGAAGGTGAGCCCGGCCTTGGGGTTGACCTGGACCTGGTTGACGCCGGGGAGGCGGTACTCGACCGGGTCTTCCACGGTGATGACGTTCTTGTCCGTCGAGTTGAGGACGTTGAGGGTGGCGTAGAGCGTCGTCGACTTTCCCGACCCGGTGGGGCCGGTGACGAGGATCGTGCCGTAGGGCTTGCGGAAGCAGGCCTCGAAGCGGGGCAGCACCGCGGGGTGGAACCCGAGGTCGGGGAGGGAGAGGCGGGCCTGGGTCTTGTCCAGGATCCGCATGACGACCTTCTCGCCGTAGACGGTGGGCAGCGTCGCCACCCGGAGGTCGATCCCCTTGCCGGCGACGTTGAGGGAGATGCGGCCGTCCTGAGGGATGCGGCGCTCGGCGATGTTGATGTCGGCCATGACCTTGAGCCGGCTGATCACCCCGCCCTGGATGGACCGGGGGGAGTGCATGACCTCGTGGAGCACGCCGTCGACCCGGAACCGGATCCGCAGGTCGGTCTCGGTCGGCTCCACGTGGATGTCGGACGCCCGGTCGGCCACCGCCTGGGCGATGAGGAGGTTGACGAACTTGACGATCGGGGCGTCTTCGACGGCCTCCCGGGCCACGCCGTCTTGTCCTGATCTGGTGTCGTCGTCGCCGGCCAGCTCCTCGGCCGCGATCTGGGCCACCTCGTCGACCTCGGCGTCGAGGCGGTGGAACCGGTCGATGGCCTCGACGAGCTGGGTACGGGTGGCGACGACGACGTGCACGTCGGCCCCGGTGACGGCCCTGAGGTCGTCGACGGCCAAGACGTTGCCGGGGTCGGCCATCGCCACGATGAGCCGGTCCTCGGCCCAGGTGACGGGGAGGGCCAGCAGGCGGCGGGCCATGGCCTCGGGCAGGAGGGCCACCGCCCCCCGGTCGATGGGGTACTCGGCCAGGTCGACGAACTCGAGGCCGAGCTGGCGGGCCAGGGCCCCCATGAGGACGGCATCGGTGACGGCGCCGTCCTCCACCAGCAGCTGGCCGAGGGGCAGACCCCGCTCCGCCTGGGCCTTCAAGGCCGCGTCGAGCTGGGCCTGGGTTATCAGGCCCTCGGACAGCAGCATCTCGCCGAGCGGCTGGCGGAAGAGCAGGGCGGGGCTCCGGTGCCGAAAAGGGAACGTTTCCACCCTGATATCGGCGTCTCAGGACCGACTCTGAACGTCCTCCCACTTCTCCTGTTGTTGGAGGGCGAACAGGGACGTATAGCCCGCCGACCAGTCGGGCGGCACGAGGCAGGGCCGGGGGTCGTGATGGGCCCACAGGGCCGGCCGGCCCCGCACGATGTCGCCGGCGTGGCTGCTGGGCAGCGGGTTGGCGGTGTACGGGAAGGCGTCGGCGGCGGAGTACACGTTGAGCAGCAGCGGCCGGCCGGCGTCGGCGTGGTTGGGGCGGGAGCCGTGCACCACCCGGCAGTTGTGGATGGTGATCGACCCGGCGGGGCCGGTGAGCTCGGCGGCGGTATCGGTCGCCACGCCCTTCACGTCGGCATCGGACAGGCAACCGGCCCACTGACCCTGGTCGTCGTACTGCGAGTAGAGCTCGCCGTCATGGCTGGCGGGGACCACCATGAGGGGGCCCTGGTCGGGCCCGCAGTCGTAGAGGTACAAACCGGCCGTGAGGGGCGAGTAGTTGGTGTGGGGCCAGTAGGTGATGTCCTGGTGCCACTTGACCTCTTCGCCACCTTTGGCCCACTTGAAGTTGAGCTTCGAGTGGTGGAACTTCACGTCGGGCCCGACGAGGTCGGCCATGATGTCACCCAGGACCGAGCCGGCCTCGGAGGCGAAGGCCCAGTACTCGGGGTGGTGGTCGACGGGGCTGGTGAGCCTGCGCAGCCGGGGTTCGTCGGCGGTGTGGCCCTTCTCGAGGTCGAAGATGCGGTCGGACTTCGTGAGGGCCCGGCTGCGGTCCACCATCTCCTCGGTGGCGGCCCGGAGGCGCTCCAGCCAGTCGGGCGGCACCACGGCCTCGACCAGCAGGTACCCGTTGGCGAAGTAGAACTCCCGCTGCTCCCGGGCGAGCACCCGGGGCTCGTGGGCGAGGACCTCGTCCGGCTGCATGGCGCCCCCTCGTGGCCGTGTCGAACACCGATGCCCGGGATCCGGGGTGTCCCCCGGGACCCTATCCCCCTCTTCTTCCCCGATCGCCCAAGACTGACGACCGGGCCTCACTCTCCGCTCACGGCCGGCCGACAACCCGGATTGCCGCTTCGGGTCCGAAAGGCAGGTACGCCACCGTGTCGCTCCAAGGAACTCTGGATACCCTCAGCCTTCCCGAGTTGTGCGAACTGCTCTCGGGGACGAACAAGACCGGCGCCCTCCACGTCCGGGCCGAGACCGGCCAGGGTGTGCTGTGGTTCACGGGCGGGAAGGTGTGCGCCGGGGAGGCCGGCGGCCAGACCGGACAGCCTCCGGGAGCGGGTGGCGAGCTGCTGGAGCGGCTCAACGACGTCTGCTTCGAGCTCTTCCGGTTCAGCGAGGGGGCGTTCGAGTTCGAACCCGACCGGCGCCCGTCGTGGCCCGCCGACCGGGGCGTCGAAGTCGCCGGCCTGCTGGCCGAGACCGATCGCCGCATGGCCGAGTGGCGCGAGATCATCGCCATCATTCCCTCGATCGAGGCCCGGCCCCGGCTCGTGCCCGAACCGCCCGCCGGCGGGCCGATCACCCTCGACCCCGCCCAGTGGCGGGTCGTCACCGGCATCGACGGCCGGCGGCGGGTCAGCGCTCTCATCCGGGTGCTCGACGGCGGCGAGTTCACCGTCTGCAAGGTGCTCCGCAGCCTGGTCCAGGCGGGGCTGGTGGAGATCGACGCCGATCCCTCCGCCTCGTCGGGGGCCGGTGAGAACGCGGGTGCCGCGGCCCCGGCCGCGGCCGGCGCCGCCGGCGCGGCGGGTAGCCGCCCGTCCGCCGAGACGGCCTCCGGGTCCCGGGCCGCCTCCGATCAGGCCCAGCCGGCCCGGGCCGGGCGCGGGCAGCCGCGGTCGGAGTCGGAGCGCGACCCCGTCTCCGTCGAGGCCGGCGCCGACCCGGGCCCCGACCCCGACCCGATGGCCGACGGCCTCGACCGCGGCGCCGTCGTCGCCCTCCTGGCCAGCGCCCGCTCGAAGTAGCCGCTCGGGGACGCGGTCGGATGCGCGATCCATCTGACGGGATCGGACGGATCGCGCATCCGAACGCGATGCGTCAACGGGCGGCGAGAGCCGCCGCGGCCGCCCGTCGCATGACCTCGAGGGGCGCCGGCTGGCCCGTCCAGAGGGTGAAAGAACGGGCGGCCTGGTGGAGCAGCATGCCGAGGCCGTTGACGGCCTGCGCCTCCTGGGCCCGGGCGGCGGTCAGGAGCGGCGTGTCGGCGGGGTGGTAGACGAGGTCGAACACCGACTGGCCGGCGTGGAGCGACTCAGGGTCGACCGGGAGCGGGTCGCCGCCC
>JAUZEY010000545.1 GCA_030838785.1 Actinomycetota bacterium
GTCCTCGTTGCCCTCGGACCGGAACCGGTGGGGGAGGCCTTCACCGTCGGCGAGGTCCTGCTCTACCAGAGCCGCCTGTCGGCGCAGGGCCCGGCGTACTCGGTGCTGGAGCGGTTTTCCCTCGGGGGAGCCAGGTGAATCCCCCAGCGATGCTTGATACGAACGAGCGTTCGGTTTACTGTTGTCGACAGGCGTGGAATTCCACGGTTGTCGTCACTGTCACACCCTCCGTATAGCCTGTGCTTCAGCGGGGACGACGGGCCCTTGGCGACTTCCCCCAGGTGACCGGAACGACAACCCAGGAGGGGTTCCAGTGGAGCGTGACAAGGCCCTCGAGATGGCGCTCGGCCAGATCGAGAAGCAGTTCGGCAAGGGTTCGATCATGCGTCTGGGTGAGAACACCCACATGCAGATCGGAGTGGTACCGACGGGGGCTCTGGCCCTCGACGTGGCACTCGGGGTCGGTGGGCTCCCCCGGGGGCGGATCGTGGAGATCTACGGGCCGGAGTCGTCGGGCAAGTCGACGCTGGCCACGCACGTGGTGGCCGAGGCCCAGCGCAACGGCGGCACGTGCGCCTACATCGACGCCGAGCACGCGATGGACCCGGTGTACGCCGCCGCCATCGGCGTGAACATCGACGAGCTGCTGATCTCCCAGCCCGACACCGGGGAGCAGGGGCTCGAGATCGCCGACATGCTGATCCGGTCGGGCTCCCTCGACGTGATCGTGATCGACTCGGTGGCCGCCCTGGTGCCCCGGGCCGAGATCGAGGGCGAGATGGGCGACACGCACGTCGGCCTTCAGGCCCGGTTGATGAGCCAGGCGCTGCGCAAGCTCACCGGCAACCTCTCCCGGTCGCAGACGATCGCCATCTTCATCAACCAGTTGCGGGAGAAGATCGGCGTGATGTTCGGCTCCCCCGAGACCACCCCCGGCGGCCGGGCGCTGAAGTTCTACTCGTCGGTCCGGCTCGACATCCGCCGCATCGAGAGCCTGAAGGACGGGTCGGAGGTGATCGGCAACCGCACCCGGGTCAAGGTCGTGAAGAACAAGTGCGCTCCGCCGTTCAAGCAGGCGGAGTTCGACATCATGTACGGCAAGGGCATCAGCCGGGAGGGGTCGGTGATCGACCTCGGCGTCGACCTCGGCATCGTGAAGAAGTCGGGCGCCTGGTTCACCTACGAGGGCGAGCAGCTCGGCCAGGGCCGGGAGAAGGCCAAGGAGTTCCTGGTCGACAACCCCGAGCTGATGGTCGAGATCACCGACAAGGTGATGCGCAAAGCCGGCATCGGGGCCGAGACGGCCGACGCCGAGCCCCAGCCGGAGGCCGCTGACGCCGAGGCGTGACGGGGATTGCCGTGAGAGCGGTGTGGGTAAGAGGGGTCCGTGGCGGTGTAGCAGCCACGGACCCCCTTCCGTGGGGTTACTATCGGGTAATGACCAATGTGAACCTTGTGTTATCTGCGGGCTCAGGTTGACGCAGAGGGGTTGACGGAGGACGCACCGCAGGTAGGCTTGACAGAGATTCGGGCAAACGGTACGGCGGCGAGATGTTTTTGGCAGGAAACCGACGTATCGTGCAGAAGAGACGCATCACTCCGTTTCCCCACAGGAAGGCACGGCCATGGAAGTCCTGAAAGTGTCCTCCCGGTCCAACCCCAACTCGGTGGCCGGGGCACTGGCTGGAGTCGTCCGCCAGATGGGCAGCGTCGAGGTCCAGGTGATCGGCGCCGGCGCCCTCAACCAGGCGATCAAGGCCGTCGCCATCGCTCGGGGCTACGTAGCGCCTTCGGGGATCGATCTCGTCTGCATTCCGACGTTCGCCGATGTCGAGATCCAGGGTGAGGGCCGCACGGCCATCCGCCTTTCGATCGAGAACCGGGTGCGGAGCAGCGGTCGGGTCGGGACGCCGGGCGAGACCGTCCCGGTCGACCTCTCCCGTCTGCACGCCTAAAACCCGCCCGCAGGGCCCTGCGCTCTGCCAGCGTGTGCCCGAAGCGCCCCTGCGGGGGCGCTTCGCCGCGTTCGGGGCCGGTGCCCGGCCCCGACGTCACGGCCGGCGGGCGTCGATGAGGACCGTCCGGGTGGCGGCGGACTCGTCCTCGGCGAGGTCGAGAGGGCGGCCGTAGGCCCTCGCCCGCTCCTCCCGGTCGAAGACGTCGGCGTCCCACCCGTGGCCGGCGAGCCAGGCGGCCGGATCGGCCGGGCCCGCCCAGCGCCAGAGGGCCATGACCGCTCCCGGGTCGCGCAGGAGCCCCACCCCGCCGAGCGCCCGGGCCCGGGTGACCGACCCGGGGTCGGGGGTGAGGTCGGCGCCGGCGATCGTCCCAGGGGCGGTGCCGGGGCGGCTGAAGGTGATGGCGAAGCGGTCGCCCGGGGTCGAGAGGGCGCCGACCTGAGCCACGAGGCGGTCGTTCTCCGCCTGGGAGAAATAGATCAGGAGGCCCTCGGCGATCCAGACAGCCGGTTCGTCCGGGTGGAAGCCCGCCTCGAGCAGGGGCCCCGGCCAATCGGCCAGGAGGTCCGACGGCACGACGATCCGGTCGCAGGCCGGGGTGGCGCCGCCGCCCTCGCCCGCCTCACCTGGGCCTTCGCTGCCCCGCAGCACGTGCTCCTTGAAGTCCAGGACGGGCGGGAGGTCGAGCTCGAAGCAGCGGCTCCCGGACGGCCAGGGCAGCCGGAAAGCCCGGGCGTCGAGACCGGCCCCGAGGATCACGAACTGGCGGCAGCCCCCGGCCCAGGCGTCGGCGAGGAGGTCGTCGAGGAACCGGGTCCGGACGACCACCGACTGGGCCAGGACCAGGAGCGCCCGGGTCGTGTCGTCGGCGGGCAGGCCGGTGAGGTCCGGCGGCTTCCAGCCCGAGGCGGCCAGGAACCGCGCCGCCAGTGGGTCATCGAAGAGCCGATCCGGTCGCTGCGACTCGGTGGCCCGCACCCAGGCCACGCCGAGGGCCGTCATGCTCACACCGTCGGGGAGGGCCGGTCCGGTTCCCTGGGTCACGGCGGCGAGGCTAAACCGACCGGGAACCGAGCCGGGTGTCGGGCGCCCGTCCGTACACTGGAGTCGATGACGGCCAGGCGTTTCTGGATCAGGACCTTCGGGTGCCAGATGAACGAGCACGACTCTGAGCGCCTGGCCGGGCTGTTCTCGGCCCGGGGGATGGAGCCGGCCGCCTCCGCCGACGACGCCGACCTGGTGGTATTCAACACGTGCTGCGTCCGGGAGAACGCCGACAACAAGTTCTACGGCCACCTCGGCGACCTCAAGGCACTGAAGCGCCAGCGGCCCGACCTCCAGATCGCCGTCGGCGGCTGTCTGGCCCAGAAGGACCGGGAGCTGATCCAGCGGCGGGCCGGGCACGTCGACGTGGTGTTCGGGACCCACAACCTGGCCCATGCCGTCGACCTGCTGGAGCGGGCCAGGCTGGAGGGCCCGGTCATGGAGATCCTGGAGGAGAGCGAGGCGTTCCCCTCCGCCCTGCCCGCCCGGCGCGACGTCGACCACGCCGCCTGGGTCACGATCCAGATCGGCTGCGACAACACCTGCGCCTTCTGCATCGTCCCGGCCGTCCGGGGCAAGGAGCAGAGCCGGCGCCTCGGCGACATCGTCCGGGAGGTCGAGGAGCTGGCCGCCGACGGCGTCAGCGAGATCACGCTGCTGGGGCAGAACGTGAACTCCTACGGGCGCGACCTCGGCGCCGGCCAGTACAAGCCCCGCTTCGCCGACCTGCTCCGGGCGGTCGACGCCATCCCCGGAATCCGCCGGGTCCGGTTCACCTCGCCCCATCCGAAGGACCTCAGGCCCGAGACCATCGCCGCCATGGCGGAGTGCCGGTCGGTCTGCGAGCACCTCCACCTCCCGCTCCAGGCCGGCAGCGACCGCACCCTGGCCCGGATGCACCGCGGCTACACGGCCGAGCGATATTTGGAACGGCTCCGGGCCGCCCGGGCGGCGATCCCGGACCTGGCCGTCACCACCGACCTCATCGTCGGGTTCCCGGGCGAGACGGAGGACGACTTCGCCGCCACCCTGGCCGTCGTCGAGGGCGCCGGCTACGACGCCGCCTACACGTTCGTGTTCTCGCCCCGGCCCGGGACCGAGGCCGCGGCCTGGGTCGACGATTTCCTCCCCCAGGCGGTCACGGCCGAGCGGATGCGGCGCCTCACCGCGGTCGTCGAGCGCTCGGCCCTCGCCCGCCACGAGGCCCGGGTTGGCCGGACGGAAGAGGTCCTGGTGGAGGGCCCGTCCAAGAAGGACGCGACGATGACGACCGGTCGGACGAGGCAGAACAAGCTGGTCCACTTCCGGGCCCCCGGGGACGGGCTGCGGCCGGGAGCCTTCGCCGAGGTGACGGTCGACTCCGCCGCCCCCCATTTCCTGCGGGGCTCGTTCGTGCGCAAGACGGCTGACCCGGCTCGGCGGGTGCGGATTCCCGTCGACGCTTCGTGACGGCGGGGTCCGGAGCGAAGACCACGCACCTGGCCCTCGTCGGGCCCACGGCCTCGGGGAAGTCGGCCGTCGCAATGGCGGCCGCCGACTCTCTGGGGGACGTCGAGATCGTCTCGGTCGACTCCATGCAGGTCTACCGGGGCATGGACATCGGCACGGCCAAGCCGACGCCCGCCGAGCAGGCGGCCGTTCCCCACCACCTGATCGATCTGGTCGATCCCGGGGAGTACTTCTCGGTGGCCCGTTTTCAGGCCGAAGCGGCGGCTGTCATCGCCGGCATCGAGAGCCGGGGGCACCGGGCTCTCCTCGTCGGCGGCACCGGGCTCTACTTCCACTCCGTCGTCGACGGCTACGCCCTTCCACCCGGCGACGAAGTCCTCCGGGCGGAACTGGAGTCGCAGGCGGGGGAGGAGGGGGGTCTGGCCCGGCTGATGGACGAACTCGAGGCCCTCGACCCCGTGGCGGCGGCCCGGATCCTGCCCGACAACGCCCGCCGCATCGTCCGGGCGTTGGAGGTCATCAAGGAGACGGGACGGCCGTTCTCGTCCTTCGGGCCCGGGGTACTGCAGGTCCATGTCCACCAACTGCCGGTGCGAACGGTCGGGCTGTGGATCCCCCGTCCGGTCGGGGCCCGTCGGATCGAGGAGCGCATCGGCGCCATGGTCGAGGCGGGGTTCGTCGACGAGGTGGCCCGCCTGGCCGCCGACCC
>JAUZEY010000043.1 GCA_030838785.1 Actinomycetota bacterium
GCCGCCACGGGGCCACAGATCGCGGCGCGAGCGCTCAGCTTCACGTCGGACGCCTCCGCGGAGGCGGTAGGCGAGCTGGTGACGATGGCCGAAGGGCGCCGCCTACCGCTGGAGGCGGCCCGGACGCTCTTCGTGGCCCGGCTCACGCGCCGATCCGACGACTTCGCCGCCAGCCGGGCACTCTCCGCGGTCAACGCCGCCCTGAGCCGCATCGGCTGGGTGATGCGTCCCGTGCCGAGCCTCCGCCGGCGCGGGGTCGGCTGAGCAGCGGTCTGGAGCAGCGCTTCATCGTGCACCTCGGGGCGAGCGGCGGGTTGGGAACCGAACGATCACCTCGCCGCCCTGCCTGACCGACGTCGTGACGAAGCCGGCGTCCTGGAACACCGCCCGCATCCTGAGGTTCTCCCACAGGGTGGTGGCGTAGAACTCGGTGATCCCCGCCTCCTGGGCGGCCGAGGCCAGCCGCTCGAGGAGCACGGTGCCGATACCCCGGTCGTGGTCGGCATCGGCCACCACGAAGGCCACCTCGGCGTCGGTGGTGCCCTCCTTGCCCTCGTAGCGGGCCACCCCGATGATCGTGTCGCCGATGACGGCCACGAAGGCCATGCGCCATCGGTAGTCGACGACGGTCAGGTGGGAGATCTCGGCGTCGGAGAGCCGGGGGTGGGGCGTGAAGTAGCGCAGATACACGCTCTCCTCCGAGAGGCCGCGGTGGAACTCGGCCAGGCTCGCAGCATCACCGGGTCGGATCGGGCGGATGAACACCGTCCCCCCGTCGCGCAGGACGACGTCAGACACCGGCCGCTCCCGCCAGGCGACCCACCAGCGTGGTGACCGCCATTGCCAGTCCACCGCCGAGCATCACCCGGGCTGCGGCCGTGCGCCGCGGCGCCCCGCCGGCCCGGGCGCCCAGCGAGCCCAGCAGCCCCAGGGCACCGAGCGCGCTCACGATGGTGAACACGCTCCGCAGCCGCCCCGGTGCCAGCACCACCGCGACGATCGGGACGGCGGCGCCCAGGGCGAAGGCGAGGGCCGAGACCCATGCCGCCTGCAGGGGCCGGGCCAGCGTGCCCGGGTGCTGGCCGAGCTCGTCGCGGGCGTGGGCGGCGAGACGGTCGTCGCGGCTGAGCTGTTCGGCGACACGACGGGCCAGTTCGTCGTCGAGGCCCCGGGCCCGGTAGATGTCGGTGAGCTCGTCGAGCTCGCCTTCGGGATCGGCGGCCAGTTGCGACTGCTCGAGCCTCAGGTCGGCCCGCTCGGCGTCCCGCTGGGAATGGACCGAGACGTATTCGCCCGTCGCCATGGCCATCGCGCCCGCCGCCAGGCCCGCGAACCCGGCGGTCAGGACCGCGCCGTGGGAAGCGCTCGACGCCGCCACGCCGAGCATGAGGCTGGCGGTGGAGACGATCCCGTCGTCCGCCCCCAGCACCGCCGCCCGCAACCAGGCCGTGCCGCCCCAGTGGGGCGGCACGGTCGTCGTGGGCTTTACAGCGGTGTTCACACCCGGGCGAGTTCGGGCTCGGTCACCTTGCCCTTGGTGCGCTCGGGTGAGACCACGAGCTTGGTCTTCGACGTCATCAGCCCGTGGCCGAAGCCGGCCATGACCAGCAGCGCCAGCAGCCCGGCGAGCAGGTAGGCCACCGTGGCGACCTGCCCACCCTTGACACCGAAGACGCTGAACCCGAAGGAGGTCAGCAGCAGCCCCCGGAGGGTCTCACCCTTGAAGAGGGTCTCCCGTGCCGCGGTGCCGGCGGTGATCTGGGTGTTGAGGTCGGCGATCTTGGCCGCGTCCGGGGGACTGGCCTTCTGGACGTCGGCCAGCTGGGTCTTGAGGCCGGTGACGTAGTCGCCCTGCGTGGCGTAGGTCCGGCCGGCGGCCACCGACGTGGTGTGGAGGCCGATGTAGTCATTGGCGTAGCACTCGGCCTGCTTGCCGGTGGTGAGCGCCTGACCGGCGTAGGCCACGAGGCAGGCCGACTGCTTCTCTTCGGCGGTGAGTTTGGCGGCGGTCGTGAAGGAGATGTGCTGCTGGGCCAGCTGGTCCCGCACGTAGTTCTTGGCGAAGTTGGCGTTGCTGGTCATGACGAGCCCGAGCACCAGCAGGAGACCTGCCAACGCCAGGCCGCCCATACTGAGGAAGAGATCGAGGGTTCTTCGCTTCATGGCTGGTTTCTCCTTGGACTGTTCGAGCGGGATTGCCACAGCGGTGGCACTGGGTCGATCATCCGCTGCGGGGCCGGTCGGCAATAGAGACGAAGGTCCCGTAAAGGACGGACCTCCGGCCCTCATGTCCTGGTCAGAACCACTTTCAGCGCTCCGGTGTCCCCGGCCCGGGCGAAGACGTCGTACGCCTTCTCGAACTGGTCGAGGGTGAAATGGTGGGTCACGAACCGGGCGGCGTCGAGCTGGTGGCTCATCACGAGTCGCAGCAGGGTCGGCGTCGTGTACGTGTCGACGAGCCCGGTCGTGATGGTGACGTCCCGGATCCAGAGCTCCTCGAGGTGGAGGGTCACCGGCTCGCCGTGGACTCCGATGTTGGCAATGTGACCGCCGGGTCGGGCCAGTCGGACGGCCTGCTCGAAGGTCGCCGGCAGGCCGACGGCCTCGATCGTGACGTCGGCCCCCAGGCCACCGGTGAGGTCGGCGACGACGGCCTCGGCGTCCTCCCGCGCGTTGTTGACGACGACGTCGGCCCCGAACTGCTTGGCGGCTTCCAACCGGCTGTCGGCCAGGTCAATGGCCACGATGTGACTCGGGCTGAAGAGACGGGCGCCCATGATGGCGGCGAGCCCGACCGGGCCCGCGCCCACGACGGCCACGACATCCCCCGGCTGCACGGTGCCGTTGAGGACACCCACCTCGTAGCCAGTCGGGAGGATGTCGGCCAGCATCAGGATCTGCTCGTCGGCCACGCCCGCCGGAACCGGGTAGGTGGACGTGTCGGCGAACGGGACGCGCACGTACTCGGCCTGGGTGCCGTCGATCTTGTGGCCGAGAATCCACCCGCCGCCCCCGAGGCACTGGCCGTAGCGGCCCTCCCGGCAGAAGCGGCAGGCCCCGCACGACGTGATGCACGAGACCAGCACCCGGTCGCCGATCTTGACCGTCTTGACGCCGGCGCCGACCGCCTCGACCGTCCCCACCGCTTCGTGGCCGAGGATCCGTCCGTCGGTCACCGCCGGAACGTCGCCCTTGAGGATGTGCAGATCGCTGCCGCAGATGGTGACGGCGTCAACGCGGACGATGGCGTCCGTGTCGCTCAGGATCGTGGGCTCAGGGACGTCTTCCCACGCCTTGACACCGGGTCCGTGATACACGAGAGCCTTCATGGCAAGACCTCCTGGTCATTTCACCCGACAATGAAGCGGACGGGCGCGACCCGCCAGAGGCGAAGGTCCCGATGAACGGCGTCAGGCGTGAGGATCGTGGTGTTGGCGGCGCTCGGACAGGCGGGCGGCGTAGGCCGCCGCTTCGGAGCGGCGGCTCATCCCCAGTTTGGCCAGCAGGTTCGAGACGTAGTTCTTGATGGTCTTCTCGGCCAGGTGGAGCTGCTCACCGATCTGGCGGTTGGTCATCCCTTCGGCGATGAGGTCGAGGATGCGCCGCTCCTGGCCGGTGAGACCGGCCAGTTCGTCGGCCTCCGGCGGATGGCGCAACCGCTCCAGGACCCTGGTGGTGAGCGACGGGTCGAGGAGCGACTCACCCCGACCGACCCGGCGTACCGAGTCGACGAGATCCGTTCCCCGCACCTGCTTCAGGACATAGCCGGCCGCGCCGGCCATGATCGCACTGAACAACGCCTCGTCGTCGGCGAACGACGTCAGCATCAAACAGGCGACCCCGGGATGTCGCGAGCGAATCTCGCGGCACACCTGCACCCCGTCCCCGTCGGGCAGGCGGACATCGAGGATGGCGACATCGGGCCGGGTGGCGGGGATGCGCCCGTAGGCCTCCTCCGCCGTGCCTGCCTCGCCGACGACTTCGAGGTCCTCTTCGGCCTCGAGCAGCTCCCGCACACCGCGGCGCACGATCTCGTGGTCGTCGAGGAGGAACACCCGCAGGGTCACGATCCCACCGTAGTGTTGTCGGCATGTCCGAGGTGGCCGGTCCCCGCAGGCTGCGCGAGCTCCTCGGCGCGGTGCTCGCCCTCGGCTCCGACCTCGACGCGCCGAGCATGCTCCGGCGGATCGTGGAAGCGGCGGTCGGGCTGGTCGACGCCCGCTACGGCGCGCTGGGCGTCCTCGACGACACCGGAACCTCCCTGGCGCAGTTCGTCACCGTCGGGATCGACGACGCCGCCCATGAGCTCATCGGGGCCCTGCCCGAGGGGCACGGGCTCCTCGGGGTGCTCATCGTGGACGCCAAGCCCTTGCGGCTGCCCGATCTCCGCGAGCACCCTGACAGCTACGGATTCCCGCCCCGGCACCCGCCGATGCGGTCCTTCCTGGGCGTGCCGATCCGGGTGCGGGATCAGGTGTTCGGCAATCTGTATCTGACCGACAAGGTCACGGCCGAGGCCTTCACCGACGTCGACGAAGAACTTGTCGTCGGCCTCGCCGCCGCGGCCGGGATCGCCATCGAGAACGCCCGGCTCCACACCCGGATCCAGGAGTTCGCGCTGGTCGACGAACGGGAACGCATCGCCCGGGATCTGCACGACACCGTCATTCAGCGACTGTTCGCCACCGGCCTCTCGTTGCAGCGAACGGCCCGGATCGTGCGGACCGACGCCGACGGGGCGGTGACCCGCATCGAGGCCGCGGTCGACGATCTCGACCTGACGGTCAAGCACATCCGCTCCGCCATCTTTGAGCTGGAGTCGTCCCGGGTGTCGTCCAGCGGCGGGTTGCGAGACCGTGTGCTGGGCCTCGGGCGCGAGGCGGCTGGGGCGCTCGGCTTCGAGCCGCGATGCTTCTTCGAGGGTCCCGTCGACAGCGCCGTCGCCGATGACGTGGCCGGCGACCTCCTGGCCACGCTGCGCGAGGCGCTCAGCAATGTCGCCCGTCATGCGAAAGCGACACGGGTCGATGTCGAGGTGGTGGTGACCGGCCAGGTGGTTCTGCGGGTCGTTGACGACGGGCGTGGCCCACCGGGTCGGGATGCGCCCCGGCGCCTCGGCCTGAACAACATGGAAACCCGGGCCGCACAGCGCGGGGGACGGTTCGAGCTGCGGGCCGGCCTTCCGGCGGGCACGATCATGGAGTGGCAGGTCCCGCTCGGGTGATCCCGGAGCGGGCGTCACGGCCGCATGGACAGTGATCCCGTCGTGATGCGTCGACCGGAGACGAACTCGGTCGAGATGGCCAGCCGGGCCTCCTCTCCCGCCGGGGCCCAACGGGCCGCCGGCTCCCGGGGCCCGGCCGCGCCGGCGGCTCCGGCCTCCCTGGCCACGCCGGTCACGGCGACGCTCCAACCCGTGCAACAGATCGGGTCGAAGTCATCGACTTCGAAGGCGACGACGGCGTTCTGCAGCGCCGCGAAGAGCTTGCTGCCGCGCCCGATGCAGACCGAGATCTGCTCGCCGTCGAGGTGGAAGGTCACGGGCAGCACCGACGGAAGCGCACCGGAGGTGAACCCGACGCGCCCGAGCCTCACGGACGCCAGAAGCCGCAGACACTCGTCCCGGTCGAGGAACTCCAGGCCGTAGCGGTCTACTTCCAAGCCCGCATGCTGAACCGAGCCCCGTCGTCG
>JAUZEY010000070.1 GCA_030838785.1 Actinomycetota bacterium
GGCCGCCAGATCGTCGGGGATGGCGACCCCTTCGAGGGTCCGGCGGATCTCCTCGCTGAGCGTGCGGATCGCCTCGCGGTCGTCCGGCTTCAGGCGCGACAGCCGATCGAGCCGGTCGTCGATCGACGGCGCCTCCGCCAGGACCCCCCGAAAGGCGTCCGTCGTCACGCAAAAGCCAGCCGGCACGTGGAGGCCTTCGATCCGCGACAGCTCCCCCAGGTGAGCGCCCTTGCCGCCAACGACCGCGACCTGAGTCTGGTCGATCTCCTGGAAACTCAACACGTAGCGGCCCATCTCCTCACCTCCCAGTCGCCCGAAGCTACCGAGCACGCGAGCGTCTTGGGACGGATCCGTCCCGCAAAACCGGAACGATCCGTCCCAACAGGCTGGGGACCCGGTTCCGTGGAACCTAGGCGGGTACGGCCTCGACCACGCTGACGGGTGAGGGGGTTGGCACGACCCGTTCGACCCGAAGGCCGGCTGGGGCCAGCAGTTCTCCGTACTCGTCGGCGGTTCGCTCTCGGCCGCCGGGGACGGTGAGCATGACGACGTCGAGGATCTTCCCGGGGTGGGGTTCGGCACCGGGGGGCAGGACCATCTCGACGATGAGGATCCGGCCGCCGGGGTTCATGGCGTCGCGGCAGTTGCGGAGGATCGTGTGGCAGGCGTCGACGTCCCAGTCGTGGATGATGTGGGAGAGGACGTAGGCGTCGCCGCCGGGCGGGACGGAGGCGAAGAAGTCGCCGCCAACCCGTTCGCAGCGGCCAACGAGGCCGGCGGCGGCGATCGTGTCTTTCGCCGCTTCGACTACGGATGGAGCATCGAAGAGGACCCCGGTCAGGTGCGGGTGGCGCTGCAGGAGCGTGACGAGCATCGTCCCGAGGCCGCCTCCGACGTCGACCATCTTGCCGATGCCTGAGAAGTCGTAGGCCTCGGCGACGGCCGCCGGCTCGCCGCCGTGGACGGCGATCATCGTGCGGTTGAAGGCGGCTTCCTCGTCGGGGTGCTGGCGGATGTAGTCGAAGAACGATGTGCCGAGGGCGATTTCGACGCCTGTCCGGCCGGTCTCCAGCACTTCGGGCATCGCGCCCATTGCCGACCAGAAGGCCGGGCCGCCGAGGGTCAGCACCATGTCCCGCGCTGCGGTCGGATGGCCGGTGACGAGCGTCTCGCCGACCGGGGTGAGGCCGAAGCGGCCGTCGGCGCCGTGGGTGAAGATCCCGGCGGCAGCCAGCGCCCTGAGCATCTGGAGCAGCGCGGTCGGGTGGACCCCGACCTTGGCCGCCACCTCGTCGGGGGTGCGGGGACCCTCGGCCAGGAGGTCGGGGACTCCCCGTTCGGTTACGGCGTACAGCGCCCGGGCGACCACCGTCGCGAAAGTGAGTTCGAGGAGCGGCGCGTGGGGCGGCGGCTGGGGGGCAGGCTGAGTCACGGATCCTCCTAGGGGGGTGAGTGTCCGACGCTCACAGGCGCCAGCGATGCTAGAGCCTGCCCTCGGTCCGCGCTCTCCCCGCACCTTCGTTCAAACTGGCCGGAACGTAAGCTCGGCCCCAGCACATCACGGCGGCCACGCCGGGCGGGTAACTCGACGGGCGGTCGGTCGGAGGACCCTCTGGCACGGCGACACCGACCCCCGGCACCCTCGTTGTCCCAGATGTTGCGGGAGCTACAGCTGCTTGAGGACGTCGTTGAGGGCGTCGAAGGCTGCGTCGAACTGCTTCTGGCGCCGGCGGTCTTCTTCGTGGTTGGCCTCGGCGGCCACGGAGCCGATCAGTTCCTCGAGGTCGTCGTGATCGCCGCTGAGGACGATGCCGTCGTCGCAGAGGTGAGCCCGGAAGACGAGCCGTTCCGTGGCTGCGTCGAGGAGCATGAGGCTGCGCAGCGTGGCGGCGACCTCGGAGGGGATGACGGCACGGATGGCTTCGACGGGTCGATGACCGCTTCCGTGGGGTCGCAGGTCGAACGGCGACCGTTCCCAGCCGCTGATCACTCCTTCGTCGCCGCAGGAGGTGCACTGCCAGGCGATGGACAGAGGGATGTCGCTTCGGGAGACGGCCAAATTTCCCGGGCAGGGGCGATGGCCGGGTCGTCGGCTGCAGGTGAGGGCGCTCACCCACGGGAGGCCGGCGTCTCCTGCCGTCGCGGCGCGCACGATCAGCGTGAGGTGCTCAGCCATCCGGCGGGCGGGGGCCGGGGTGTCGGCGGGCAGGTCGAGAAAGTGGCGAAGGTCGGAGACGAACACGAAGGATCACCGTATCGCCGTACCCAGAACGCCGCTTGCTGGCGGTCGTCCAGAACGACTGCCTGGTGACCGCCATACTCGGCACCTGGGACGGCGACGGGCGAGATTCAGGAGGGCGAGGGTGCGCCTGCTTGCCGAGGCTGACGAGGTCGACGCCGGCTGGGGACATCGGCGGCGCTCACGACGAGTAGCCCGACAGTGCCGACCTGGGCGGTGCGTTTTGCAGCAAGATTGGGCCGTGAGTAATGGCTATTCGTGTGAGCACTTCTCTCTGTCCAATCCCGAGAACGACGGCGCGGACGACCTCCCTCGCCTTCTTCGGCGCGTGGCGGATGTCATGGAGGAGTACGGCATCAGGCCGATGGACATCCTCGACCTCACTGTCTCGCAAGAGATCACTGCCGAGGGGCTGCGGTGGTCGGTGACGGTCTACTGGTCGCCGGACGCGGAGGATGAGAGCGATCGGTAAATCGGGCTAGGCCGGCGGCTCATCCGCGAACACCGGCGTGAGGTCGAGGAACACCCGGTACTCGTCAATCATCTGGGCCCCGGCGCGGTAGATGGTGACGACCGGCACGGTCACGCGGGCGCCGTCCTTGCGCGTATACGTCACGGCGGTTTCGGCGATCGTCGTGTCGCCGAGTTCCCACTGGTTGACGACTTCGTGGTGGACGCCGTCCACGAGTTCGCAGAATCCCGCCCACGCCTCTCGGCAGGCCTCACGGCCGTGCATCGGCGGGGCGTTGCCGAAGCGCATCGTCACGTCCTCGGCGAGGTGCTGGGCGAAGGCCTCGGGCACCATCGTGTCGATGTCGGCGAACAGCGTCGTCCTCGAGCCCATGGCGACCTCCTTCGGTGCGCCGAGGGTACGCCAGTCCCTACAACCGGGCGATGTCACACTTCGTACTGTGGACGAATCGGAGAGGAGCGACATGGACGTCACGGTGCGGCGCGGCACGCCGGAGGACGCCGGGGCCTGCGGACGGATCTGCTACGAGGCCTTCGCCGCCGTCGCCGCCGCCCATGGCTTCCCCTGCGACTTCCCGTCGGTCGAGGTGACCACCGGCCTGACGGCGAGGCTGCTGGCCGGCCCGGGGTTCTATGCCGTCGTGGCCGACGCCGGAGGGGAGGTGGTGGGATCGAACTTCCTCGACGAACGGGCCGGGATCGGCGGCGTCGGGCCGATCACCGTCGACCCGGCGGTCCAGGACTCCGCCGTCGGCCGCCGGCTCATGGAAGCGGTCATGGAGCGGGCGGCGGAGCAGGGGGCGGCCGGCGTCCGACTCGTGCAGGCCGC
>JAUZEY010000079.1 GCA_030838785.1 Actinomycetota bacterium
GCAGCAGCTCGCGGTAGCTCGTCCCGGTGAAGCGGGGCAGCGCTACCGGATTGCACTCCACGACCGTCACCGGTCGGAAGCGGCGCAGCGTCTCCTCCGCCCCGTCGAGGACCGCGGGCTCGACGCCCTCGACGTCGAGCTTCACCAGGTCGAGCCGATCCAGCCCTTGCGCTGTGGCCCAGGTGTCGAGGCGGGCGGAAGCGACCCGGCACTTGCCGTCACCGACATGGGAGCCGCCGGGGTACGACTCGTCGAAGGCCAGCGTCACCTCGCCGTCGTCGCGGAACAGGGCGGTGCGCTCGACGGTCACGTTGCCGATCCCGTTGGCGGCGAGGTTGGCCTGGAGATGGGCGTGGTTCTCCGGGACGGGTTCGAAGGCGTAGACGTGGCCCTGCGGGCAGAGGCGGGCCAGCAGCACGGTCAGCACACCGATGTGGGCGCCGCCGTCGACGACCACCCCGTCGGGCGGCAACCGCCGGCGCAGCAGGGCGACGAGATCCCGCTGGTACAGGCCGCCAGACCGTTCGAGCTCGCCCACGATCCCGGCGTCGTGCTCGCTGCCGACGATGGAGAAGCTCTGTTCCCCGTAGGGGCGGAAGGACACCGTCTTGTCGGCCACCGTGGCGGGTCACGCTACTAGGCTCGGGGCGAAGTCCGAGAGATGGAGGGCGGGCCTTGGGGCTCATGCAACGGGTGCTGGCCAAGGCGGTGCCGCAGGTCGACCGGCGCATCGACTGGCGGGTCGACCGCAAGCTGGAGGAGCGGGTGCTGCCGCAGCTGCCCCGCCAGGCCGAGGCGCTGTCGGGCTTGTCCGACGACCTGTCCTCCGTGTCGGAGAAGCTGCTCTTCACGATGAGCGAGCTGCGCCGCTGGATGGTCGACGACCTCGAGGCGGCCAACGAGACGACGGTGCTGCTCGGCGAGTCGCTCACCCGCCTGCAGACCTCGCTCGATCGTTTGGAAGAACGCCTGACCCGCGTCGAGGCGGCCCTCGGGAGCTCCACCACCACCGGACTTTGACGGGCCGCGTCCTCTTCGACCTGCAGGCCACCCAGAGCGTCGACCAGCGCCACCGGGGAATCCCCCGCTACGTCGCCGACCTCGCCTTCGCCATCGAGGAGATCGCGCCTGACGCCGTCGACACCTACCTGGTCAACCCCGACCTGGCCCTGCCGGAGTCGCACGTCACCCAACGGCTCGTGGACGTCGGGAAGCTGCGCCACACCGACGACGTCGACTGGAGCGGCCTGTCTTCATCCCGTATGCCAGGCCTGCTCCACATCGCCTCGCCGCTGGAGATGACCCGTCCGGCGCACCGGCTGCTACCGCCCGCGGCCCGGATCGCCGGCCTGCCGTGGGTCGTCACCTTCTACGACCTGATCCCCCAGCTGATGCCCGACTACTACCTGGAGGACCCGGGGCTCCGGCGCCGCTACCGCGCCCGGCTCCAACTCGTACGGGGCGCGGCCGGCGTGCTCACGCTGTCGGAGGCCACCCGGGCAGATGTCGTCGAGCATCTCGGGCTCGACCCGGAGCGGGTGTTCGTGGTCGGGGCGGGGACGAGTTCCCGGTTCGTGCCGCCGTCGTCGCGGGCGGCCGCCGCGGCGTCGGCCACGGCCGCCGTCCCCGGCCTGCGGGCGCCGTACGTCTTCTACATCGGCAGCTACGAGAAGCGGAAGAACCTCGAACCGCTGCTGGAGGCGTGGTCTCTCGTGCCCGAGGCCGTCCGGGGCCGGTGGCAGCTGGCGCTGTGCTGTCCGCTGAAACCGTTGGAGCGCAACCATCTGCTGCACCGGGCGGCGGCGCTGGGCGTCGCGGATTCGGTGTGCCTGACGGGGTTCGTGACCGACGACGTCCTCCTGGTGCTCCACCAGGGCGCGGACCTGTTCGTGTTCCCGTCGATCTACGAGGGGTACGGGCTGCCGGTGGCCGAGGCACTGGCCTGCGGCGCGCCGGTGTTGGCCGCCAACGCTTCGTCGCTGCCCGAGATCCTCGCCCCCGATGCCCTGTTCGACGCCACCAGCCCGGCGCCGATGGCCGCCGCCATCGAGCGCGGCCTGACCGACGATCCGTTCCGCCAGCGGCTCTTCGCCGCCGCCGGAAAGGCGCCGAACACCTGGACCGACGTCGCCGACGCCACCCTCGCCGCCTACGACCACGTCTTCGCCGCCCTCCCCTCCCGCCGCCCCGACCGCCCGCCCCGTCCGGCGAACGTCGCCTTCGCCGGTCCGCTCGCCGAAGACGCCGGACCCGTCGCCGACTGGAACCGGACCCTGGTCGGAGAACTGTCGCGCCGCCCCAGCATCGACCTGCACGTGTTCGCCGAGCATGCTGCGGACGTCGTGGGGAGCGCCCGCCACCCCGACGCCGCTCCCGACGTCCTCACTACGGACACCCGCCACCCCGGTGCTGCCGCGGGCGGCACCGCCGCCGTCTGGGCCGGGATCGCCGGGGCGCCGCTTGGCGTCCGGGTTCACCCGATCGCCAGCCTCGATGCCGTGGAAGGACTCGTCGGCCCCTACGACGCCGTCGTCCATTCGCTGGCCGACGACGAGCACCACGTCGGATCGCTGGCCGCTCTCCGGCGACGCCGGGACGGCATCGTGGTCGCCCACGACGTGTATCTCTCCGACCTCTACGCCGCCGCCGCCGGCGCCGGCGCGCTGCCGGGCGGACTCGGCCCGGCCGTCCACACCGCCTACGGAGAGGCCGTCCTCCCCGGCGTCGGCGCCGACAACACCCTCGACCCGGGCGAGGCCCGCCGACTCGGCATCCTCCTCGCCCGCGACGCCGTCCACCACAGCCGGCGCTTTCTCGTGACCTCCGACACCGACGCCGACCTCGCCCGCCTCGACGCCCGCCCCGCCGACCGGGAAAAGATCGACGTCGTCGCCTCCGACCCGTCCGAGGCCGCCGCCGTCCTGCACCGGCTGGCGAACGGGAACGCCGAACCCGTCGCGGCGACCGGACCGGCCCGCACCGCCGTAGGGGGCGAGAACACCGCGATCTCCGGCGGCCCGTGGCGGTCGCGACGACGCCAGGCGCAGGCGCGGGGCCCTGTTCTCTTCGATCTGCAGGCGACCCAGAGCGTCGACCAGCGCCACCGCGGGATCGCCCGCTACGTCCTCGACCTGGCGCTGGCCCTGGAGGATGTCTCCCCCGGCCATGTCGGGGCCTATGTCGTCAACCCCGACCTGGCCCTGCCCGAAGCGGCGGAGCGCTT
>JAUZEY010000101.1 GCA_030838785.1 Actinomycetota bacterium
CGAGCGCCAGGGCACCCACCTCGGCGGGGACGTCGAGGACATCGAAGACCCGGCCGGTCGGCAGGATGACGTTGGCGGCGGGGTCCTCGGACCACCACCGGTTCACCACCTCGACATCGGTGGTGGCCTGCATCGCCCATGCCGCCGACAGCGGATGGGCGGCGGGATCCGGGCAGCCGAGCCGGTCACAGGAACACGATCGGTCGCCGTCCACGGGCGCCCGGGCACCGCGGACGCAGGCCCATCCCAGCCCGGCGTATCCCCGCGCCGCCGTGGCCATGCGATCGCGCGTGCGCTGTCGCCTGCTCCCTCCGACCGTCAGCATCATCGCTCCCCCTCGATTAGGCGGCCGACCAGCGCCGCAGGCCACCCTCTGCACTGGCCTCGAGGCGGCACGGTCAGCTGAGAGCCGCAGGCTCTTAGTAACCGATGATGACGGGCCAGGTCGACGGCCCACGCGCCAACCCCCGGAAAACGACCCCAAGTGACTAGACGCGCATGATCAGCGGCAGGAAATCACGCGCGAGCGAAGCGAACGCCATAAACACGAGCGGGCGCGCGGCGTCTGGACTGAGGAGCGCGCGCAGCGAGGTACGAGCGAGCACGCGACGAGGGAAGACACCGCGTCAAACCGCCCGCGAGGCGCGCGAGCGAAGCGAACGCCATAAACAAGCGTCACAGCCCGCGGGCGACCTCGGTGGCCCAGTAGGTGAGGACGATGTCGGCCCCGGCCCGGCGGATCGAGGTGAGCGACTCCAGGATGACCCGGTCACGGTCCACCCAGCCCTGCGCGGCGGCGGCCTCGACCATCGCGTACTCCCCGCTCACCTGGTAGGCGGCGACCGGCACGTCGACCGTGTCACGCACCCGGCGGACGATGTCGAGGTAGGAGCCGGCCGGCTTGACCATCACCATGTCGGCACCCTCGTCGAGGTCGTGGAGGACTTCGCGGATGGACTCGTCGGCATTGGCCGGGTCCTGCTGGTAGGCCGACCGGTCACCGAACTGCGGAGCGCACTCCGCGGCCTCCCGGAAGGGGCCGTAGAAGGCGGAGGCGTACTTGACGGAGTAGGCGAGGATCGCCACTCCGGAGTAGCCGGCCCGGTCGAGAGCGGTCCGGATGGCCCGGACCTGACCGTCCATCATGCCGCTGGGCGCCACCACGTCGGCGCCCGCCGCGGCCTGGGCGACCGCGATCGAGGCGTAGCGCTCCAGTGTCGCGTCGTTGTCGACCTCACCGGCGGAGGTGAGCAGGCCACAGTGCCCATGGTCGGTGTACTCGTCCAGGCACAGATCCGACATGATCACGGTGCTGTCACCGAGATCGGCCGACAGGTCGCGCAGAGCCTTCTGCACGATCCCAGCGGGATCGTCGGCGGCCGAGCCCCGGCCGTCCTTCACCGCCGGGATGCCGAACAGTATGAGGCCGCCGACCCCGGCCTCGACCGCCTCGTGCGCGGCCTTGCGCAGTGTGTCGGGGGTGTGCTGCACGACCCCGGGCATCGACACGAGTGGCTGGGCCTCGCTGATGCCCTCCTTAACGAACATCGGGAGCACCAGATCGGCCGGGCTGAGCCTGGTCTCCGCCACGAGCCGGCGTATGGCGGTCGTGCGCCGCAGCCTCCGCGGTCGCGCGATGGGGAACTCAGCACTCATGATCGGACCTCGTCATTCCCTTCGTGATCACGCGGCCGATCGCCGAACGATCACATGATCACGCAGGCGTGGTTATCTGCGTTTCTTGGCGCCGCGGCGCATCTGGCTGGGCTTACGCAGCGGCTCGCCCGCGGCGATCTGAGCGTCCCTGCGCTTGGTACCGTACTCCGCCAGCGCCTCGGCCAGGGCCGATACGGACGGCTTGTCCGCCATCACGTCGACGCGCAGCCCGTACTCCTCCGCGGTCTTGGCGGTCTGCGGGCCGATGACCGCGATCACCGTCACATTGTGCGGCTTGCCGGCGATCCCGATGAGGTTGCGCACGGTCGAGGACGAGGTGAACAGCACCGCGTCGAACCCGCCGCCCTTGATGGCCACCCGGATCTCCTCGGGCGGCGGCGCCGCTCGTACGGTCCGGTAGGCGGTGACGTCGTCGCACTCCCAGCCCAGGTCGGTGAGCCCGGCGATCAGGGCGTCCGTGGCGATGTCGGCGCGCGGCAGCAGCACCCGGTTGATCGGGTCCAGGTCCTCGTCGTAGGGCGGCCAGATCTCGAGCAGGCCCTCACTGGACTGGTTCTCGCCGGGCATCAGGTCGGGGGTGACCCCGAACTCGACCAGCGCGGCGGCCGTCTGCTCGCCGACCGCGGCGACCTTGAGGCCGGCGTACGCCCGTGCGTCCAGCCCGTACTCGCCGAACTTCTCGCGTACGGCCCGTACCGCGTTGGTGGAGGTGAAGACCACCCATTCGTACCGGCCGGTCACCAGGCCCTTGATGGCGCGGTCCATCTGCTGCGGCGTCCGCGGCGGCTCCACGGAGATCGTCGGGACCTCCTCGGGCACCGCGCCGTACGATCTCAGCTGTTCGGAGAGGCCGACCGCCTGCTCCTTGGTACGGGGCACCAGCACCCGCCAGCCGAACAGCGCCTTGGTCTCGAACCAGGAGAGCTGGTCGCGCCAGCCGACCACATCGCCCACGATGATCATCGCGGGGCTTTCCATGCCCTTGGTCTCGGCGTAGAGCCGGTTCAGGGTGGTGACCACGGTCTCCTGCTCGGTGGTCGTGCCCAGACTGGTCATGGCGACCGGTGTGGAGTCCCGCCGGCCGACCGCCATCAGGCCCTTTGCGACGTCGCTGACCGCGCCTTCG
>JAUZEY010000172.1 GCA_030838785.1 Actinomycetota bacterium
TGCTCAGCATGAGTCGAGCGTAAGGGACCGGCAGGCGCCAGTCAACGCGTGTGTGAAAAAATGGGGAGGCCTTCGGGCTTGACGCCGTTGGGTACCATTCCACGTCAACGTTCGCATGGAGGGAGCAGGTTCTTGGCCAGTGGGATCGCAGGTCGGAGGAAGGCGGCTCTGGAGGACGGCGGCGAGGGCTACCGCACCCGTCGCCAGGAGATCGTCAAGATGGCGGCCACGGTCTTCCGGGACAAGGGCTTCGAGGCCACCACCCTCAACGACATCGCCGAGCAGCTGGGGACCGACCGGGCGTCGCTCTACTACTACGTCGGGAGCAAGGAGGAGCTGCTCCACGAGATCGTCCGCCAGGTGCTGGACGAGAACGTCGCCGCCGCCGAGCGGGTCCTGGCCCGGGCAGGGACGCCGGTGGAGAAGATCCAGGCGCTGATCGAGCACATGATCCTGAGCTTCGACCGCAACTACCCCCACATGTTCGTCTACGTGGAGGACCTGGCCCGGATCGCCCGCCAGGAGAGCGACTGGGCCCGCGACGTCATCGGCAAGACGCGGCGGTTCGAGTCGATCGTGGTCCAGATCCTGGAGGACGGGCGGTCCGACGGCTCGTTCCGCTCCGACCTCCCCAACCACATCTCGGCCATGGCGCTGTTCGGCATGATCAACTGGACGCACCGGTGGTACAAGCCCGGCTCGGCCCAGTCGGCCAAGGAGATCGCCGACACGATCTGCGCCCTCTTCCTGGACGGCTACCGCAACCCCCCGCCGCCGAAGAAGCGCCGCTAGCTCCTCTCCTTCGGGCCCGGGGCGAACCGGATCGGGAGCCGCACGACGCCCTGCACGTGCCCCTGGGACCACTCGATCTGCGCCTCGTCGGCGATCTCGAAGTCGGGGATGCGGCGGAGGAGCTCGTCGAGCATGACCCGCAGCTCGACGCGGGCGATGTGGGCCCCGAGGCAGCGGTGGATGCCGCTGGCGAACGTCATGTGCCGGTTGGGGCTGCGATCGAGGACGCACCGCCCTGCGTTCGGGAACTCGCGCTCGTCGCGGTTGGCGGCGGCGAGGAGGATGAGCAGCTGCTCGCCCTCCTTGATCGCGACGCCGCCGACCTCGGTGTCCTCCGTGGCCCGCCGGGTGTTGATCACCGACCCCCACAGGCGCAGGAACTCCTCCACCGCCGCCGGCGTGAGCGACGGGTCGGCGGCGATCCAGTGGCGCAGCCCGGGATCGGTGGCCAGGTGCCAGAACATCGAGCCGATCACCTTCTGGGTGGTGTCGAGGCTGGCCAGGAGCAGGAAGAAGCTGAAGCCGAGCAGCGTTTCCTCGTCGAGCTTCTCGCCGCCGATCTCCACCCGCAGGAGGAGTGACATGAGGTCGTCCCCCGACGGATCGGCCTTGCGTGTCTCGAGCAGCGCCATGAAGTACTGGTAGATGCCCTGGACGGCCTCGATGGCCGCCTGGAGGTTCGTCGTGCCCTCGTGGACCACCGTGTGAACCCACTGCTGGAGCTGCTCGGCGTCCTCGGCCGGGGTGCCGAGCATGATGGTGGCCAGCGCGGCGGGGAGGCGGATGGCCATCGCCTGGTAGATGTCGACCTCGCCCTCCTCGATGAAGTCGTCGATGAGGCCGTTGATCGTGGCCCGCAGCGGCCCGGCGTAGCTCTCGGCCAGCTTGACCGAGAACGGCGGGGCCAGCAGCGCCCGGTAGCGGGCGTGCTCGGGCGGGTCGATCTCGACCGGCATCATCTTGAACGGCGACGGGAACGGCGGGAACGACACCGGGTGGGAGGAGAAGACCTCGGGCCGGTGCAGGACGTCGTAGGCCTCCGGGTAGCCGGTGACCACCCACATGCCGCCGTGGGCGTCGCTGCGGCCGACCGGGCACTCCGACCGCAGGTCGTCCCACATCTGGTGGACGGTCTCGAGGCTCGTCCCGGGGTCGTAGTGGTCGTAGTCGCGGTACTTGAACGTCACCGTCGGCTCCTCCGGTTCATGTGAAGAACAGGGCTTCGGCGTTGCGGGCGACGAACTTCTCGAACCGGTCCCGGTCCCGGAACGGGAGCTCCACGACCTCCCGCAGGCAGCGGTCGAGGGTGAGGAGCGGGTAGTCGCTGGCGAACATGACCTTGTCGGCGCCCCGGGTGTTGACGTAGTCGATGATCTCGCCCGGGATGTGCTTCGGGGCGAAGGCCGACGTCATGTAGTGGAGATTCGGCCACTTGAGCATGAGCTTCACGCACAGGTCGACCCACGGTTCGCCGCAGTGCTGCATCACGACGGTCAGCTCGGGGAAGAAGGCGCACACGTCGTCCAGGGCCAGCGGGTGCTGGTGCTTGCCGGGCACGAGCGGGCCGGGGATCCCGACGTTGAGCCCGACGGGCACGCCGAGCTCGGCGCACTTGGCGTAGAGGGGGTAGCAGCGGGCGTCGTCGTAGGGAATCTGGGTGAACAGGGCGATGATCCGGATCAGGCGGAACCCCTCGTCGCGCACCAGGCTCTCCACCAGCCGGACGGTCTCCATCCCCTGGTGGGGGTCGGCGACATAGGAGCCGACGAAGCGGTCGGGGTGGGCTTCGATCGCCTTGCGGATCCAGGTCAGGTCGTCGTAGTCGGAGTAACCGGCGCAGAGCACGGCCCGGGCCACGCCGGCCTCGTCCATCTCGTCGACCAGCTGCGGGAGGCTGGTCCCCCGCTCGTAGCGCTCCATGAGCCCGGGGAACAGGTAGGCGGGGTTGTTCTTCAAATCGAGGGGCGGGCCCTGGTTGGGGTTGATCCAGGCGTCGACGGCGCCGATGCCGTCCAGGCTGAAGGTCATGACGGCACTCCCGGGGCGACCCCGTTTGGGGGAGGCAGGTGAAGCTCCCCAATGCGTTCCCGCAGCGCGGCTTTGCTGACCTTGGTGGCCGACAGGGGCCAGGCGCCGGGTTCGACGAAGCGCACGTGGCGGGGGACCTTGAAGTGGGCGATCGATCCCCGGCAGTGGTCGATCAGCTCGGCCTCGGTGGCCGCCCTCCCCGGGGCCAGCTCCACGAAGGCGGCCACGCACTCGTCGAGCCGGGGGTGCGGGGCGCCGACCACCTCGACGTGGGCCACGGCGGGGTGCGAGCCCAGCTGCGCCTCGACCTCGAGCGGGGAGACGTTCTCGCCGCCGACCTTGAGGACGTCACGCCCGCGACCCTTAAATGCGACGTGTCCGGTGGCGTCGGCGATCCCGAGGTCCCCGGTGTGGAACCAGCCGTCGGGGTCGATGGCCGCCGCTGTCGCCTCGGGGTCCCGGTGGTAGGCCGTGAGCCGGCACATGCCGCGGGCGGCGATTTCGCCCAGCTCCCCCGGCGGGAGAGGCCGGCGCGACACCGGGTCGACGATGCGGAGTTCGACGCCGGCGAAGGGCCGCCCGTCCCACGCCCGCCGGTCGCCGTCGGATTCGTCGAGCGGCGACGAGGCGGCCACGCCGCACAGCTCGGTCATGCCGTAGGCCGACACCAGCCGGGCCGGGGCCAGCGCCCGCTGGGCCCGTTCGACCTGGTGGGGGCGGCCGGTGGA
>JAUZEY010000182.1 GCA_030838785.1 Actinomycetota bacterium
TTGTGGGGCTTGGGTTCCTGGAAGAACATCCCAAAGATCCCACGGTCTGTCGAGAGCCGCTATAGATGGTTTTCAGGTCGCCAGGTGAGCCGGCGGACCAACAGGAGGGAAGCGGATGTACGACCCCAGGCCCGTCAAGACGTACGACAAGACCGTCCCGACGTGGGGCATGACCCCGGCGCCGTTGGAGGAGGCCTTCCCGTTCGCCGACGGCGAGTGCGTGGCCGCCGTACTGGCCCGCTACGGCGACGCCGAAGGCCCGACCGGCCCCCGGAGCCTGCGCAAGGCGGAGCGCCCCGGGTACCAGCCCGAGAAGATGGGCCCCAAGGGAACCTCCCGGGCCTACTAGCAACGCCGCGACGACGAGACGCCCTTCAGCGGTCGGCGGTTCCGATGGCGGTGGCGACGACAGTGGCCGCCTCCTGCTGCACTCGGGCGAGGTGGTCGGGGCCGAGGAGGGACTCGGCGTAGATCTTGTAGACGTCTTCGGTGCCGGACGGGCGGGCGGCGAACCAGGCCGAGCGGGTCGTGACCTTGAGCCCGCCGATCGGAGCGCCGTTGCCCGGTGCGGTGCTGAGCTTGGCGGTGATGTCCTCACCGGCGAGGGTCGTGGCCGGGACCTGCTCCGGAGTGAGGCGGGCGAGGGCGGCCTTCTCCGTCCGGGAGGCGGGGGCGTCGATGCGGGCGTAGACCGGGTCGCCGTGGCGGGCGACGAGATCGGCGTAGTGCTCGCTCGGGGAACGGCCGGTGACGGCGGTGATCTCGGCGGCCAGCAGGCAGGCGATGAGCCCGTCCTTGTCGGTGGTCCACACCGATCCGTCGCGGCGGAGGAACGACGCTCCGGCCGACTCCTCCCCGCCGAAGCCGAGGCTGCCGTCGAGCAGGCCCGGCACGAACCACTTGAACCCGACCGGCACCTCGACGAGGGGACGGCCGACGTCGGCCGCCACCCGGTCGATCATGAGCGACGACACCAGCGTCTTGCCCACCGCCGCCGAGGCGGGCCAGTCGGGGCGGTGGCGGTAGAGGTAGTCGATGGCGACGGCCAGGAAGTGGTTCGGGTTCAGGAGCCCGCCGTCGGGCGTGACGATTCCGTGGCGGTCGGCGTCGCCGTCGTTGCCGGTGAGGAGGTCGAACTCGTGCCGCCGGCCGATGAGCGACGCCATGGCGTAGGGCGACGAGCAGTCCATCCGGATCTTGCCGTCCCAGTCGAGCGTCATGAACCGCCAGGTCGGGTCGATCAACGGGTTCACCACCGTGAGGTCAAGCTTGTACCGCTCGGCGATGACGGCCCAGTACTCGACGCTGGCCCCGCCCAGCGGGTCGGCGCCGATCCTGACGCCGGACGACGCGATGGCGTCGACGTCCACCACCGAGGCGAGGTCGGCGACGTAGGCGTCACGGAAGTCGTAGGGGCGGGTCGTGTCCGCCGCCCGGGCCCGGGCGGCGGGGATGCGCCGCACCTCGGCCAACCCGCCGCCCAGCAGGGCGTTGGCCCGCTCCTCGATCCACCGCGTGACGTCGGTGTCGGCCGGCCCGCCGTGGGTGGCGTTGTACTTGATACCGCCGTCGGTGGGCGGGTTGTGCGACGGCGTGATGACGATCCCGTCGGCGAGCCCGGCCGTCCGCCCCCGGTTGTGGGCCAGCACGGCGTGGGACAGCGCCGGGGTCGGAGCGCAGCGGTCCCGGCTGTCGACGAGGACGCTGACGCCGTTGGCGGCCAGCACCTCCAGCGCCGTGGTGGCCGCCGGGTCGGACAGGCCGTGGGTGTCCCGGGCCAGGAACAGCGGACCGTCCACGCCGGCACCGGCCCGGTAGTCGCACACCGCCTGGGCGACGGCGGCGATGTGGTCCTCGTTGAAGGAGCGGTGCAGGCTCGAACCGCGGTGCCCCGACGTCCCGAACGCCACCCGCTGCGCCGGGTCCGACAGGTCGGGGTGCTCGGTGAAGTAGTCGGCGACCAGGCGGGGGACATCGACCAGGTCCTGGGGCCCCGCCGGCTGGCCCGCCCGGGCATCGTTGGCCATCCCGTCCTCCTTCAGGTCGGCAGTCGCCGGTAGCGTCCTGCCCCATGGGCGCGGGACGGACGCTACTGGTCACGGTGACGGGGCGCGACCGGCCGGGCGTCACCTCGGCCCTGTTCGGCGCGTTGGGAGGCGCCGACATCGAGGTCCTCGATCTGGAGCAGGTCGTCGTGCACGGCCGCCTCGTCCTCGGCCTGCTGGTGACGGCCGGGGACGACGAGGCCGGGCTGCGGGCTCAGCTGGCCGAGGTGGCCGAACACCTCGGCATGGAGGTCGACGCGGTGTCGGGCACCGACGAGGACACGCCCCCACCCGGAGGGCGGCTCCACGTCACGGTGCTCGGCCATCCCCTGCGGCCGGCGGCGGTGGCCGCCGTCGCCGCACGCATCGCCGCCTGCGGCGCCAACATCGACCGGATCACCCGGCTGTCGCGCTGGCCCGTCACCACGATCGAGCTCGACATCTCCGGGGCCGACGACCCCGCCCGGCTCCGCAGCGAGCTGGCCACGGAGGCCGCCGCCGGGCGCTTCGACATCGCCGTGCAGCCGGCCGGGCTCCACCGCCGGGGCAAGCGGCTCGTGGTCATGGACGTCGACTCCACCCTGATCCAGGCCGAGGTGATCGAACTCCTGGCCGACCGGGCCGGCCAGGGCGCGGAGGTGGCCCGGGTCACCGACGCCGCCATGCGGGGGGAACTCGACTTCGAGGCCTCGCTGCGAGCCCGGGTTGCCCTCCTCGAAGGTCTCCCGGTCGACGCCGTCGACGACGTCCGCCGGGCCGTGGTCCTCACCCCCGGAGCCCGGACGCTGGTCCGCACGCTCAAGCGCCTCGACCACGAGGTGGCCATCGTCTCGGGCGGATTCACCCAGGTGACCGACGCCCTGGTGGCCGAGCTCGGCCTCCACTACTCGGCCGCCAACACGCTGGAGATCGTGGACGGGCGCCTCACCGGGCGGCTGGTCGGCCCGGTCGTCGACCGGGCCGGAAAGGCCCGGGCCCTCGAACGCTTCGCCGCGGCGGCCGGGGTGCCGCTGGCCCAGACCGTGGCCATCGGCGACGGCGCCAACGACATCGACATGATCACCCGGGCCGGCCTCGGGGTGGCCTTCAACGCCAAGCCCCTCGTGCGCGAAGCGGCCGAGGTGTCGCTCTCCGTCCCCTACCTCGACGCCATCCTCTTCCTCCTCGGAATCAGCCGGGAAGAGGTGGAGGCCGCCGACGCCGAAGCCGGCCTCTGACCGGGCGGCGCCGGGCCGATCCGCTCACCCGTCCCGCACCGGGTACTGATCCGTCCGGTGGGCGACGACGTCGTCGGGGTCGAGCTCGCGGCCCCGGTCGTCGACGAAGGCCACGTGGACCGGTCGGTCGCCGCGGTGGGTGCGGCGCACGATGGTGGGGCCGCCCGGCCGGGGGAGGTACGTGTCGCCCCACTGCTGCAGCGACCCGAGCACGACCCGCAGGTCGCGGCCGGCGTCGGTGAGCAGGTAGGCGTCGCGGGAGCGTTGCCCGGGCTCCTGGTAGGGCTCCTTCGTCATGACGCCGTACTCCACCAGTGTGGCGAGCCGGTCGGCGAGCACGTCGCGGGCGATACCGAGCGCCGAGTGGAACTCCGCGAACCGGGTGGCGCCGCCGAACGCCTCCCGCAGGATCAGGAACATCCACCGGTCCCCGAGCACGCCGAGGCTGCGAGCCACCGAGCAGTACGGGTCCAGGGTTTTCGAGCTCGTCATAGACCCATCCTACCCCCTGGGTTGCATATTCCAACTCAGAAGGCTAAGTTGGCATCACCAACCCAGGCACCACGACTCGAGGAGCCCCCCATGGACCTGTCCACCACCACCGCCTTCGTCACCGGCGCCAACCGCGGCCTCGGTCGTCACTTCGCCCAGCAGCTGCTGGCCGGCGGGGCCACCGTCTACGGCGGCGCCCGCAACACCGACTCCATCGACATCCCCGGCCTGATCCCGGTGACCATCGACGTCACCGACGCCGCGTCCGTCGCCGCCGCGGCCGACACCGCCCGCGGGGTCTCGCTGCTCATCAACAATGCCGGCAGCTTCACCGGTGCGTCGTTCCTCGACGGACCCCTCGACGACATCCGGCTCGAGATGGAGACGCACTATTTCGGCACGCTCGCCGTCGCCCGGGCCTTCGCCCCCCAACTCGCCGCCGCCGGCGGCGGTGCGGTCCTCAACGTCCTCTCCGTGCTGTCGTGGGTCACTTTTCCGACTTCCGGCGCCTACTCCGCGGCGAAGTCCGCCGAGTGGTCCCTCACCAACGCCCTCCGCCTCGAACTGGCGGCCCAGGGCACGCTCGTCACCGCGCTGCACGTCGGCTACATGGACACCGACATGGCGGCTCACGTCGACGCTCCGAAGAGCGACCCCGCCTCCGTCGCCAAGCTGGCCCTCGAGGCGCTCCAAGCCGGCGAGATCGAGATCCTGGCCGACGACGTCAGCCGTCAGGTCCAGGCCGGACTGGCCGGCGGCGCGGCCGCGCTCTACCCCGCGCTGGCGGCGCGCTAGCACCCCGAGCGCTCCCGGCCGCCGAGGCGGGTTCAGGGTTCGTCGAGATAGCGGGCCCGTTCCCAGGCGGTGACGTAGCCCCGGTAGGTGTCGGCTTCGGCCCGCCTTCCGTCCATGAGCCGGGAGAGGAGCTGGCCGTCGAGGGCGTCCACGAGCACGTCGTCGGCCAGGAGGGCGTCGAGAGCCTGGTCGAGATCCCGGGGCAGGGGCTCGAACCGGACGGAGTCGGCGGCCGGGTCGAAGCCCTGCAGGTCCTCCTCCAGCGGCGGGGGCAGCTCCAGGTCGGCCTCGATGCCGTGGGCGCCGGCGACGAGGAGCCCGGCGATGAGGAGGTAGGGGTTGGCCGACGGGTCGGCGCCCCGGTACTCGATCGACGCCCCCTCCCCACGGTAGGCGCTCACCCGGACCAGGGCACCCCGGTTGGACTGCGCCCACACGACCGCGCCGGGAGCCTCGTGGCCCGAATGGAGACGCTTGTAGGAGTTGACGTTGGGCGCGGCGAGGGCGGACAGGCCCCGGGCGTGGGTGAGCTGGCCGGCGACGTAGCGGCCGCCGTCGTCGGTGAGCTTGCCGTCGGGATCGAGCAGGCGGGCCGAGCGCTGGTGGAGATGCAGACCCGAACCGGGCTCGCCGGCCCAGGGGCGGGCCATGAACGTCGCCCGGAGCCCGTGCTCGGCCGCCACTTCCCGCACCAGCTGCTTGGCCAGGATCAGGGAGTCGGCCAGCGGCAGGGCGGGCTGCGGGGCCAGATCGATCTCGTACTGGCCCGGCCCGGTCTCGAGGTGGCAGGCGGCCACGTCGATGCCGCAGGCGCCCATGCGGGCGGCCGCGGCCCGGACCACGGCGATGCCGAGGCCCTCCACCTCCTGCAGGTAGCCGCCCCGGTCCACCGGGCCTCCGTCGGCGTCGAGGAGGAAGAACTCGAGCTCCGGGGCGGCGGTCCAGTCCGAAGCCACGGCACCCGCCTCCACCACGCCCTGCAGGATGCGGCGGGGGTCGGCGGCAAACGGCGAACCGTTCAGGTTCACGACGTTGCAGGCCACCCGGGCCAGCCCGTCACCGGTCCGCACCAGGGTGGTCGGATCGGGCACGAGCAGCATGTCCGTCTCGAGTCGCCGGGCCCGGCCCTCCACCGTCGACCCGTCGATGGGCTCGCCCCGCTCGACCGCGGTGGCGAAGCGCGCCGCGGGCAGCGTCACGGAATGACCGAGACCGAAGACGTCGACGTAGGTGAGGCTGACCCACTCGACGCCGTCCCACTCGATGCCGGCCCCGTCAAACGTGGCGGTCACCGCAGCACCACCGTCAGCATCACGATGAGCGCAGCCAGGGCGAGGAAGCCGCCCGAGATGGCCGCCACCAGAACCCACAGCCGCTGCGTCGAACCGACGCTGGCCATGCCCCCCATGGGGTCCTCGGGCGAGAGGTCGAACGTCGCGGCATCGATGGCGCCGTCGACGTCGACCCGCTCGAGGTCGGCCAGGAGGGCGTCGGCCGACGGGTAGCGGTGATCGGGGTAGCGGCGCATGGCGGTGAGCACGACGGCCTCCAGTGCGGGGGACACCTCCCGGCGGAGCTTCCGGATGGGCTCGGGGGCCCGCTGCAGGTGGCCCTGCATCACCGCCATCCAGTTGTCACCCCGGAAGGGGACGCTCCCGGTCAGGAACTCGTACATCATGACGCCCAGGGCGTAGACGTCGCTGCGGGCGTCGCCCCGGCCGCCCTGGATCTGCTCCGGACTCATGTAGTCGGGCGTGCCCAGGCTCTCGCTCAGGTGGCGCCAGGTGAGACGGCGGGCGCCCCGGAGCAGGGCGGTGCCGAAGTCGGCGATCTTCAGCTGACCGTCCGAGCCGAGGAGCACGTTCTCGGGCTTCAGGTCGCGGTGCACGATGCCATGGCTGTGCAGATAGGCCAGGGCGCTGGCCAGTTGGCGGCCCCAGTCGACGGCCAGCGGGACGGGGACCGGGCCGTCCAACTCGGAGAGGCGCCGGCGCAGGTTGACCCCGTCCACATACTCCAGCACGAGATAGGGCTCGGTCCGGGAGCCTCCGTCGTCGAGGCTGCGCAGGACACCGGGATGGTCCAGGCTGCGGGCGATCTCCTGCTCCCGCTGGTAGCGGGAGAAGAGACCGGGATCGGAGAACAGCAGCGGGTTGGGGCACTTGAGCGCCACCATCTGGCCCGAACCGGTGTCCCGGGCCTTGTAGATCTCGGCGTAGGCCCCTTCCCCGAGCGGCTCGAGGATCTCGTAGTGATCGATCAGCTGACCGGGAGCGAAGCGCACAGGCGGACTCATCGTCGGCGGAAGAACCCTCGGCGGGCGCCGGTAGGCGGGATTGGACGCGATGACGTCACCTGCACCACGACCGCGGTGACGTTATCAGGGGACCCCCGCTTGAGCGCCAGGTCCACGAGGTGGTCGGCCACCTCCGTCGGGGTCGGGAACGCGTCGTCGCCGATGTTGGTCGCCACCACGGCGATCTCCGACCGGCTCACCGCGTCCCAGAGACCGTCGGAGCACAGCACGAAGACGTCGTCCTGGGCCAGGTCGGACGTCACCACGTCGATCTGGACGGTCGGTTCGGCCCCCAGGCTGCGGGTGAGCATCGAACGCCCCGGGTGGGTCGAGGCCTGCTCGGGGGTGATCAGCTTCAGCCGCAGCATCTCGGCCGCCCGGGAATGGTCGGTGGTGAGCTGGGCGCCGACGCCGCGCCGCACGAGATAGGCGCGGCTGTCCCCCACATGGGCCACCACGGCCTCCTGTCCGGCCAGGGCGAGGACGGTGAGAGTGGTGCCCATCCCCTTCCGGCCGACCTCCAATGCGGCGTCGTAGACGGCGGCGTTGGCCGCCCGCACCGCGCCCCGGAGGCTCTGGCGGGGCTGACCCGGGGCGGCCTTGCGCCACGCCTCGAGCACCGCTTCGGTGGCCAGGCGGCTGGCGACCTCCCCGGCGGCGTGCCC
>JAUZEY010000250.1 GCA_030838785.1 Actinomycetota bacterium
TTCTCGTTCGAGTTCTTCCCCCCGAAGACGGACGAAGCGGAGGCCCAGCTGCAGCGGACGCTGCTCGAGCTGGCGCCGCTCCGGCCGTCGTTCGTGTCGATCACCTACGGCGCCGGCGGGACGACCCGGGAGCGCACCCACGATCTCGTGGTCGACATCCTGCGGTCGACCGCCATGACGCCGATGGCCCACCTCTGCTGCGCCGGCCACCGGGAGGACGAGCTGCGGGCCATCCTCGGTCACTACCGCGACGAGGGGGTGGAGAACATCCTCGCCCTGCGGGGTGACCCCCCGGCCGAGCTGAACCTGCCCCCCGGCGACCTCGCCCATGCCGTCGAGCTCGTCGAGCTGGCCCGGGAGCTCGGATCGTTCTCGGTCGGCGTGGCCGCCCATCCCGAGGGCCACCCCGCGTCACCCGACCTGGCGACCGATCGCCGGCATCTGGCGGCCAAGCTGACGGCGGCCGACTTCGCCGTCACCCAGTTCTTCTTCCGCCTCGACGATTACCTGCGCCTCGTCGACGACCTGCGGGAGCTGGGGGTCGACCGGCCGGTGCTCCCCGGGATCATGCCGGTCACGAACCTGTCGCAGATCACCCGCTTCGCCGCCCTGTCGGGGGCCGAGTTCCCGCCCGAGCTGGCCGCCCGTCTCGAGGCGGTGGCCGATGATCCGGCGGAGGTCCGACGGATCGGGGTGGAGGTCGCCTCCGAGCTCTGCCGCGCCCTGCTCGAGGCCGGCGCCCCGGGCCTTCACTTCTACACGCTCAACCGCAGCCCGGCCACGAGGGAGATCTTCGCCAACCTCGGCCTTTCCGCCGCCCGCTGACGGGCGTCAGGCAGCGGCGGCGCCGGCCGGCCGCTCGGGCTCGGCGCAGTCCTGCTCCCAGTCGGGGACCCAGATGCTCTCCAGCCGGCCGTCTGCGCCCGGGATCCAGACGCACTTGAGCTTCCCCAAGGAGGGAGTGGCTTCGGCGAGGTGCGAATTGAACGGATCCACCCCTCCAGGTTAACCCAAAGTGTCGCCTTGGTAAACGGTCGCCTTGATGGTGGTCGAGAGAGACCGATCTTCAGAGCTTTTCGGAGTTGGCTGGCTGGCCAGGCATCGAGCGTTTGCCCTGGCCAAGTTCATGCCCGATTACGCCGGGCGGCGCCGAAGCTCCTCGATGACTTCCTTGCGGGCCAGTTCGAGCGCTTCGGCATAGGTCACGGGATCGCCGCCGGCCGCCAGCACCCCGAGGTGGTACTTGAGCCGGTCGACGACCTCCTCACGGGTCAGCAAGGGTCGTTCACCCCGGCCCCCGCGGGTGAGCTGGGCCGCCGTTCCGTCCGTCCAGGCCCCGACCCGTTCCAGGAACTCGGCGGCCGCTTCCGGTGAACCGCTGGTCGTCCACGTGTTCCAGGCGGTGCGGACGTCCATCTTGGCCGGGCCATTGCGGCTCATGAACCGAAGGTACACCCACCTTGTCGGAACGGCGCCCGGCACGCCGGGCGCCCTGCTACCCTGACTCGTTGAGGGCAGAGTGTTCCGTAGCGCAGTTGCGGGCAGTTCCCTCGGCGGCACCACGCCGCCCGGCCTGGACCATGAGTTCGAATCAGGCCAGGAATGGAGGGAATGTCCATGACAACCGGCACCGTCAAGTGGTTCAACGGTGACAAGGGTTTCGGCTTCATCACACAGGAGTCCGGTCCCGACGTCTTCGTCCACTTCAGCGCCATCTCCGGCTCCGGCTACCGGAACCTGCAGGAGAACGACAAGGTCGAGTTCGAGGTGACCTCCGGACCCAAGGGTCCGCAGGCCCAGAACGTCCGAGTCATCAACTAGCTGCTCGGTAGGGAGCGGCGGCTCGGTCCGTCCCGCTCCCTACGAGCCAGTTCTGCGTGCGGCCCCTCCCTCGCGGGGTCGCGCTGCCAACGCGCCGCGAGATCGAGTGTTTCGGGAGGATCCGCGTGGTGCCCGTCAACGCCCCTATCGAGGTGACCGTGGTTCGGCTCTACTGCAAGAGCCCGGGCAGCCCCCACCTCCGCAAGAGCGCCGCCGCCGAACTCGCCACGCTGCTGGCGGCCGGGTGGCAGGAGAAGCAGCGCAAGGCCGGCGCCGATCATGTCGTGGTCCGACTCGAGCGGCCCCGCCCGGTGCAGCCGTCGATGCGGCTGGCCCAGGGCGGCGCCCGTCAGGGGCGCTGAGCCGCGATCAGGCGTCCATCAGCCAGGACGGGGAGTCTTCCGCGAAACCCCGGAGCAGGTCCTGGAGGGACAGCGAACTGACGGGCTTGTCGAGGTAGGCATCGGCGCCCTGAGCCGCCGCCTGCGCTTTGGTGGTCTCGTCGCCATGGAATGAACAGACGACGATCCTCAATGCCGGCGACTGGGCCCGGAGCGCGGCGATCATCTCCAGGCCGAGGGCCACCGGCAGCTGGATCTCGATGACCACGACGTCCACGTCGAGGTCGGCACGGGCCAGCATCGCCGTCGCCTCGCCGGCAGTCGCCGCCTCGGCGACCTCGGGAGCCACCAGGCCGGTTCCGGCCAGGAGATGCCGCATGAGCTCCCGGCGCTCCGGCCGGTTGTCAATGAGCAGGACCCGGAACGCCCGGGTGCTGCATCCGCCTGCTTCGACTGTGGTCACGATGGACACCCTGGAAGCAGTGAACGGCGGGGGTGGCGGCGCTCCAGCCGTCAGCCCCGAGGGGCGCGAGCCCGATACTGCCATCGTACCCCTGCGACGAAGAAGGCCCAGGCCGGGCGGTACTCGCCTTTGGCCTGGGCCCTCGGTGGCGGAGGGAGTGGGATTTGAACCCACGGAACCCGGAGGCTAAACGGTTTTCGAGACCGTCGGTTCCGACGGTCTCGTCCGGGTAAAGACGCTGGTCAGATGCTGTTTTTGGCGCCGATCTGACCCGTCGGGGAACGGCTCGCAACCCATTCGCACCCCAACTCGATCACGGCATCCCGGTTAGCAGTGGTCACCTGTGGGTCGCGTCGGTCGATTCTGGTCCCTTACGAAGGCCACGTTGAGCGCGTGAC
>JAUZEY010000269.1 GCA_030838785.1 Actinomycetota bacterium
GATGTCGATCGAGCTCGATGTGCGGGTGGAGGGGCGGCTGCCGGAGCCCGTCGAACTGGCCGCCTACTACGTCGTCTCGGAGATGCTCACGAACGCGGCCAAGCACGCCGGGGCATCGGTCGTCCAGGTCGCGGTAGAGGTGCATGACGGCCGGCTGCACCTCTCCGTCCACGACGATGGCGTCGGCGGAGCCGACCCGGCCCGCGGCTCCGGGCTCGTCGGCGTCAAGGACCGTGTCGAGGCACTCGACGGCCTGACCTCCGTCCACAGTCCCCTGGGCGCCGGGACATCCGTCAAGGTCGAGCTTCCACTCGAACCAGTGTTGTAAGCCGCAGGGTCATCGGGTGGTCGTCTCGATGGGAGCCTTGGACGACCGGGTCGGCCACAGGCTGCGCGCCACCACGGGGATCTGGCGACGACGTCTGACGAGGATGCCGATGGCACCAATCATGTAGGCGGCGGAGAACGCCATCCGCACGGTCGTGGACGGGAAGGGGAACTGCAGCACGAACAACGCCAGCAGCGCGATCGCTTCCCGTCGGTTGAAGCGCAGGTCGATGACCACCGCCAGCGCCAGCAATGCTTGGGCCGAAGTGAGAAAGAACTCTTCGGTCTGACGGGCGTCGAGCTGCAGTCCGTGGCTCCCGCCGCCGGCAAGATAGGCGAGCGGCAAGCTGCCCACGAGCAGCGTCCACTGGTTCACCTTGGAGGACAGCAGCGTTCCCAGCGCGTCGCCAGCCCGTAGCCGCCACGCAAACAGACAGGCCACGATCAGCTCGGGGGCTTCGGACGCCAGCGGGGCCAGCCATTGCACGAGCAGGAACTGGTCCACCCCAAGTCGGGCACCGGTACCCACCAATCCGTTGGCGAACGGTTCGGCGGACGCCAGCACGATGGCGGCGGCAGCCAGGAACAGGGATGACACGACGATGCGCCGCTGCCGTTGCGGAAGCTCACCGAGCGCGGCGGAGACACCAATCAATTCGGGTTCAGTCTGCTCTTCCTTTGCGACCCGCCACAAATACAGGCCGAACAAGCTCAGCAGTACGACCGAGTCGTACACGGCGAGCGTGTGGGTGAACGGCACGGTGAAGGCGTAGGCCGAGGCGATGGCCAGAAATCCGAGTTCGATCCGGCGCACCGGTGCCATCCGAACTTCGTCGGCCGACACGGATTCGTCGGTGTCGGCCTCGCCGTTCGATCGGCGACGTTTGTAGGCGGCGAATGCGACGAAGGCGACCAACGGCCAGCCGATCCCGATGAGCAGCCGATTCGACCCGGTCATGTTGGCGGCGGCGAACTGGGCTCGCGATGGATCGCTGCCCGCGCTATAGGAGAAGTAAAGATCCACGGCGTACTCCGGCAGTACCGCGATCAGGGCCAGCACCGCCGTCGCCAGGCTGCCGGAGATGTCGAGTTGCGCCGCCTCCGCCGCCCATGCCAACAGAAACGCCGTGGCCACGACCGCCGCGCCGAAGACGACCACCTCAACCTCGGGCCCGACATGGACGCCCAAGAGGCGCATGATCACGGCCGGGACCGCAACCGCGAACGCCATTCCGATCTTGGCGGCCGTCGTGGATCGAGTGGCAGGCATTCGTTCCTCCGGTGCTCATGTGACCACCTGGAGGAGACGGAACGACCTCGACCAGACATCACAGGGATGTCGGTCGAAGGTCTCGTCCATCCGCCGAAGCAGATCCGGGGGCCGGGGCTCATCACCCAGCATGTCGACCCTCCGGCAGCGGGACTACTCCCCTTCGCCGTTCCCGAGGATAGCCCGGAAGCCGGCCAGCTGGGAACGCGGGCACCTGGAATTCACGAAAGGCGAACTCCGCTGTGCCTGTGCCCGTGCTAGCTATAAAAGGGGGCCAAACCTTCACTGTAAGGAGAGGCTAACGTTGTGGACTCGGGTGGTTGATCTTGGTCGAGGCACGTCCTGGCTGGGCGAAGTCCTCGCTTCCCTGGTCGTATTCCTGGTCGCCCTGCCCCTCTGCCTCGGGATCGCTCTCGCCTCGGGGGTTCCGCCCGCCGTCGGGCTCGTCACTGGCGTGGTGGGCGGGATCGTGGTCGGGTTCTTTCAGGGTTCACCGGTCTCGGTCAGTGGCCCCGCCGCAGGCCTCACCGTGATCGTGGTGGAGATCGTGCGGGAGGGCGGCATCGTGTTGCTGTCGGCCGTGGTCCTCGCCGCCGGTGTGGTCCAGTTCGCCGCCGGAGTGCTCCGCGCCGGCCGCTGGTTCCGGGCGGTCCCGCCGGCGTTGATCCACGGGATGCTGGCCGGCATCGGTGTGCTGATCATGGCCGGGCAGCTACATACGATGGTCGACGCCCGCCCGAAGGACGGTGGCCTCCGGAACCTGTTGGCGGCGCCGAGCGCCCTCAACCGGACGCTGTCGGCCGAGGGCCCGCACGCCGAAGCGGCCCTCATCGCGGTCCTCACTCTTGCCGCGCTCCTCGCCTGGAAGCGCTGGGCCCCCCCGGGGGTCCGACTGGTGCCACCCACGTTGGTCGGCGTCGGCACGGCCACGGCGGTGGCGAACTTGGCTGGCCTGCGGATCGCCCGCGTGGGAGTCCCCAACGGACTGGTGGGCGCGACCAACCTCGTGGGCGGCGACGTGTGGGGACTCCTCGGCCGGCCCGGCACCTGGGCCGCGGCGCTGGGCCTCGCCTTGGTCGCGAGCGCCGAGACACTCCTCTGCGCCGGAGCGGTTGACCGTCTCCACCAAGGGCCCCGGACCGACTACGAACGGGAACTGCGAGCCCAGGGGATCGGCAACGTCATCTGTGGCGCCCTCGGCGCGCTGCCCATGACGGCCGTT
>JAUZEY010000270.1 GCA_030838785.1 Actinomycetota bacterium
GTCGGCGTCGGTCTGGCCGTCGCCGCTCCCGCCGCCGCCTGGGCCGGTCCCCGCCGCCCGGTCTCTTCCACCCCGACCGGCTTGTCCGCTCCGAGCGGCTTGTCCGCTCCGACCGGTTCGTCCATCCTGACCGGTTCGTCCGCTCTGACCGGCTCCACCCGCCGCGACATCGAGGCCCTCCGGGCGCGCTGCCTGGCCGCCATCGACGTCCGCCTCCCGGCCCTGGCCGCCGCCCGGGCCGACGCCGTCGGCAACCAGCACCTCACCGCCGACCACCGGGCGGCGCTCACCACGAACATCGACGAGACCACGGCCCGGCTCCACACCCTGGCCGACGAGATCAAGGCCGATACCGACCTCGCCACCTTGCGGGACCACTGCCGGTCGATCTTCGAGGACAACCGGGTCTTCGCCCTCGTCCTGCCCCGCACCCGGCTCGTGGTGGGCGCCGACACCGCCGCCGACGCCGGCGCCAAGCTCCACGACGTCGCCGGCAAGCTCGCCGACGCCATCGCCAAGGAGGAGGCCGCCGGCCGCGACATGGGCCAGGCCAAGGCCGACCTCGACGCCATGAAGGCGCAGATCGCCTCGGCAGTGGCGGCGGCGGGGACGGTCCCCGGTTCGGTCCTCGGCCTCACCCCGGCCGACTGGAACGCCAACCACGACGTGTTGCAGCCGGCCCGGCAGTCCCTCCGGGTCGCCCGGACCGACCTCAAGGTGGCCCGCGACCTGGCGGTGAAGATCCGCCACGAGCTCGTGACCCCGGCCCAGCCCCAGGTCTGACCGAGCCCCGCCGGCTGGCGGCCCGCCGCTCCGGCCTACGAACCGGTCGCCGTCCGTGGCCGGGGAGGCAGGTCAAGCCCCCGGAGTCGCCGCCTGTCCTTCGGGGCAGGCGGCGACGTGCGCGCAACGCCCGCAGTACGAACCGGGGACGGGCTCGAACCGGCCGGCGGCGACCCCGTCGAGCACGTCGGCCAGCCGCTCCCGCACGGCGCCGACGCCGGCGGCGTCCCAGTCCCGGCTGACTCCCGCCCCCTCCCGCACGTACCACTCGGTGGTGCGCATCCCGTCCGGCTCCCGGCCCCAGCAGTCGACCGCCGCCACGGCATAGAGGCCGAGCTGGAACCCGGCGCCGCCGTCGTCGTCGGCCGGTCGCCGCCCGGTCTTGAAGTCGACGATCTCAAGGCTAGGGGGCTCCACCTGCCGCCCCCGAGGCGCACCGCCCTCGCCGGCGCCGGGCCGCCGGCGCTCCCCGGCTTCAGGCGACTCGCGGTCGTAGACGGCGTCCACCCGGCCCCGCACGGTGGTCCCGCCGGCCGAGAGTACGAACGGCCGCTCCACGGCGCGGGGCCGGCGCTCCGCCCACGGCGAGGCCAGGAACGCCTCCTTCAGCTCGGCGATCCACGGGTCGGGCTCGAGGTCGGCGGCCAGCAGCGACCCCTGCCCGGCCGCCTGCCGCTCGATCCAGCCGTGGACGAGGCTGCCGATCCGGGCCGCCGGCCGCAACGGGCGGGGCCGGCGGTCGACCACGTCCCAGTAGCACTGGCGGGGGCAGCGGGCGTAACTGACGAGGCCGGTCACGGCCAGCCGCGGCGGTGGCCGGTCAGCCGCCGGGGGCAGCTCGTCGAGCAGGCGCAGCTGAGCGTGGTCGGACATCTCGGACCACGGTACCGACGGGGCGGCCGAACAGCGCGAACCATCCTTTCGACGGCGCCCCCGGCCACCGGCAAGAATCAACCCCCGTCGTCGCACCTGGGCGAGAGCAGGCACTTCCGGCCTGACGGCACCCCCGGGCCCCGACCTTCGGGAGTCAAGCAATGAACATCGTCGTCTGCGTCAAGCAGATCCCCGACCCGGCCATGCCGGGCCAACTCGACCCCGCCACCAAGACCCTCAAGCGCGAGGGCAAGCTCATCATGGACGAGTCCGACAGCTTCGGCGTCGAGATGGGCCTCCAGCTGGCCGAGAAGGCCGGCGGGGGCGAGGTCACCATCGTCTCGATGGTTCCCGCCGCCGGGCTGCAGGGCATGCGCAGCGCCCTGGCCATGGGGGCGGCCAAGGCCATCCTCGTCTCCGACGACGCCCTGGCCGGCACCGACGCCCTCGGCACGGCCAAGGTCCTGGCCGCCGCCATCAAGCGGGCGGGCGACGTCGACCTCGTCCTCACCGCCACCGAATCGACCGACGGCTACACCGGCACCGTCCCGGCCCAGGTGGCCGAGCTGCTCGGCTGGCCGTCGCTCACCTTCGCCCGGGCCATCGACATCGCCGACGGCAAGGTCAAGATCGAGCGCCAGACGGAGAAGGGCTACAACGAGGTCGAGGCCTCGCTGCCGGCCGTCGTGAGCGTCACCGCCGGCGTCGTCGAGCCGCGCTACCCGTCCTTCAAGGGGATCATGGCGGCCAAGAACAAGCCGGTCGACCAGGTGTCGGTGGCCGACCTCGGCCTTGACGCCTCCCAGGTCGGCTGGGCCGGCGCCCGCCAGGAGATCACCGACGTCCGCCAGGCCGAGGAGCGCCAGGCGGGCGAGAAGATCGAGGACGACGGCGACGCCCACGAGAAGATCGTGGCCTTCC
>JAUZEY010000103.1 GCA_030838785.1 Actinomycetota bacterium
CGCCTCTCCCCCCTTCCGGCTCAGCAGGCCTTCAGGTAGCCGGGGCGGGCCAGGAGCTCGTCGAGGCGGACGGGGTGGAGTCCCTTGGCCGCCAACCCGTCGAGGATGCGGGGCATGGCCGCCACGAGCACCGTGCGGTCGGCGTCGACGAGGCCGTCGAGCCCGTCGTGGAGGTCGATGATCGAGCCCGGACGGGCCTTGGCCACGATCCGGTCGGCGAGGTGCCAGGGGTCGTGGGCGCTCCAGTCGCCGGCCGAGACGTCCCACCCGACCATGGTCAGGCCGGCGCGGTGCACGACCCGGGCCAGGAGCGGGGTGTGCTGGCCGTGGGGAGGGCGGTAGAAGGCGGGGCAGACGCCGACGTCGGCGTCGACCGCCCGCTGCGTCCGGGCCAGTTCCGGGTAACGGGGGTCGAGCCAGGCCTTGGAGTCGTGGCGCCAGGAGTGGTTGGCCACGAGGTGGCCCCGCTCGACGAGGGCCCGGGCCAGATCGGGCCGGGCGGCCACGGCTCGGCCGACGAGGAAGAAGGTGCCCTTCACGCCCCGGGCGTCGAGGAGGTCGCGGACCCTGACGGTGGCGGTGGAGTTCGGCCCGTCGTCGAAGGTGAGGGCCACCCGGTTGTCGGTGCGGGCGCCGTGCGCCACCTGGTGACCGAACCAGCTCCCGGTGTGCGTGTTGGCCCCTTGCCACAGGACGGCGCCCACGACCGCCACCGCCGTGGCCGTCATGAGCGGCATCGCCCGGCGGAGGCGCGAGACTCCCCGGCCGTGGAGGCGAGCCGGAGGTCCGGGACGATCGCCGGGATCGGCGATGCCGTCGCCGGCGCCCTCGCCTGCGCCTGGCTCGGCGGGCTCGGCCTGCTGATCCGCCACCGGCTCGTCGTGTCGCACGACACCATGATCAACTACGCCCACGTCTGGTACGTGAGCAAGCGGCTGTGGGGCGGGCACGGGATCCCGTTGCGGATGCCGGTGCTCGGGCACGGGCAGGCCTTCGCCTTTCCCTACGGGGTGGTGCCGTGGCTGACGGCGGCGGTGGCCCGCCCCCTGGCCGGGGACTGGATCGTCACGCTGTGGCTGGTGCTCGGCATCGCCGGCCTGCTGGCGGCCACGTTCCTCGCCTTCCCGGAGCTGCGCCGGAGTTGGGGCGCGGCCACCGTACTGCTGAACCCGGCGCTGGTGGCGGCGGCGCTCATCGGGCAGTTGCCCTTCACCTGGGGGGCGGCGCTGCTGCTCGGGGCGGTGGCGGCCTGGCGCCGGGGGCGCCCCGGGTGGGCGGCGCTGCTCTGCGCCCTGGCCCAGGTGACCCACCCGGCGGTGGTGGCGCCGATCGCCTTCGGCGCGGTGGCCCTGCGGCTGCCGTTCGAGTCGCCAAAGACAGGGCGCCGGCGGCTGCTGCGGTGGTACGGGTTGACGCTGCTGCCAATGGTCCCCGCCGCCTGGCTCGTCGTCCGCTCCCCCGTCTTCGAGGACAGCTCGACGGCGGTCAAGCTGGCCAACTTCGTCACCACGCTCGCCCCCCGCTGCCTGGTCCTCGTCATCCCCGTGGGCCTGGTGCTTGCCCTCCGCGGTCGGCCGGGGGGGGCGACGGCCGCCGGTCGGCCGGGCCGCCGACCGGTGTGGACGGGTCCGGCCGTCTTCGTCGCCACCGGCGCCCTGCTGGCCGTCACGTGGCGGCCGCTGCTCCTCCCCGAGGCGTCAGGATCGTTGTGGCGCAAGCCCGATCGGGCCATGCTCACCTTCCTCGCCTCCCCCGCCTTCGAGCCCGCCGCCACCTACCGCGTCCTGCGGGTGACCGACTTCAAGGTCTCGCTGTACCAGCTGATCCGGGCCGGCGGCCGGCTCGACTCGGAGTTCTTCCCCGAGAGCATCGTCCGCCGGCGGTGGCCGTCGGCCGACGAGTACGGCGCCTTTCTCCGCCGCCGGCACGTCGACTACGTGATGATCTGGGGCGGCTACGGCCGCGTCTTCCACGTCAACGAGGACGAGCGGCTGGCCGAGCTCGCGGGCTGCGCTCCCGGCGCTCCGGTGTGCGTACGCCAGGTCGAGCGGAACGACCGTTGGCGGCTGTGGGCGATCACCCGCGCCGGGAGTTGAACCGGCGTTCTTTTCGGACACCCGTCCGTCCGAAATGAACGCCGGTTGTCGGCTGGGCGGCGCCCGTCAGCCGCCGAGGACCGCCCGCAGGCCGTCGATCACCTGCTCCGCCTCGCTGTCGGCCATGTCGTTGTGGATCGGCAGGCACACGTGGCGGGCGCAGAGGTCTTCCGACACCGGCAGCGGGCCGGCGGGGAGGTCGGCGAAAATCGGCTGATGGTGCAGGGGGCTGGCGTAGACCTCGCCCGACATCCCCACGTTGTGCTGCTCCCGCATGCTCTTCTTCAGCGCTCCCCGGTCGATGCCCTGCTCGAGGACGGCCAGGTACTTGTAGTAGTTCGGCTCGCTGGTCTCGGGCGCCAGCACCGGCGTGATGCCGGGCAACTCCGGGAGTGCCTCGTCGTACAGACGGGCGATGCGGCGGCGGACGGCGACGAACTCGTCGAGCCGGCCCATCTGCACCAGGCCGACGGCGGCGTGGAGCTCGCTCATCCGCCAGGCGTAGCCGAGCCGGACGTGGTCGCCGCCGAGGAAGCCCGCCTTGCCCTGGTCGCGGTAGATACGGGCCTCGTCCCGGAGGCGCTCGTCGGCCGTGGTGATGATGCCGCCCTCGCCGCTGGTGATGACCTTCGTCGGGTAGAAGGAGAAGGCGCCGGCGTCGCCGATGGAGCCCGCCGCCCGTCCGGCGAAGGAGGCGCCGTGGGCGTGGGCGGCGTCCTCGAGGAGGAACAGGCCCCGGGCCCGGCACAGGTCGGCCAGGGCGGCCGTGTCGGGGCTCACGAACCCGCCGATGTGGACGATCACGACCCCGGCGCAGGTCTGGTCGAGAACGGGCTCCACCGTGGCCGGCGAGAGGGCGAAGGTGGCGGGGTCGATGTCGGCGAAGCGGGGGACGCCCCCGGCATGGACGACCGCCGCCGCGGTGGCGAAGAAGGTGTTGGCCGGCACGACCACCGTCCGGCCCGCGAGCCCCTCTGGCGCCGTCCCGGCCAGGGCCCGCAGGGCGATCTCGAGGGCGGCGGTGCCACTGCTCACCGCGATTGCGTTGCCAACCTGGTGGCGGGCGGCGAACGCCTCCTCGAGACGCTGCGTGTTGGGTCCGAGGGTCAGCGACCCGCCGGCCAGCGAGTCCTCGATGAGCTTGGCGATGGCAGCCCGGTCGTCGACGGGAAACGTCGGCCGGGCGGGGGGCACGAACGGCTTGTCGGACACGGCCGGGACTCTACCGGCGTCCCCTCCGGTCGCCCCGAACCCCTTCAGCGGGCAGGCAGCTTCGCCCCGGCCGCGGGACCCGCCCGCACCGTTCACCCGATCCGGCCATTCCGGCGTTCCATTTCCGCTCCATCCCGGTAAACGAACG
>JAUZEY010000456.1 GCA_030838785.1 Actinomycetota bacterium
GAGCTCCTCGAAGCGGCGCGGGAATTCCTCCTGGGGCCGGTGACGGACTCGACCGACGGGCAGGTGCGGTTCCATGCCAAGGTGGCGGCCAACGTCCTGGCGATCGTCGCCCGGCAGCTGCAGGAAGGCCCGGCGGCCGTGAAGCGGGCTCGAGACGGCCTGGCCAGACTCGGCGCCGGGTCCTTCACGGAGCTGTCGGCCCGGATCCGGGCCGGCGAGTTCGACGGCCGGGAGGCGGAGCTGTTCCCGTTCCTGTGGTCGTCCGTCGGCGACCGCCTGGCGGTCGCCAACCCCCGGCACCTCCCACAGAAGGGCTGACCCGACCAGTGGACTTCGAACTGCCGCCCGACCTCGTCGCCTACCTCGCCGAGCTCGACGAGTTCATCGAACGGGAGATCCGGCCGCTGGAGCAGCAGGACGACAACATCCGGTTCTTCGACCACCGGCGGGAGGACGCCCGCACCGACTGGGAGCGCGGTGGCCTGCCCAACGCGGCGTGGGAGGCCCTCCTGGCCGAGATGCGGCGCCGGGCCGACGCCGCCGGCCACTACCGGTACGCCCTTCCGGAGGAGCTCGGGGGCAAGGCCGGCACGAACCTCGGGATGGCCGTCATCCGGGATCACCTGGCCCGCAAGGGGCTGGGCCTCCACAACGACCTGCAGAACGAGTCGTCGATCGTGGGCAACAACGTGGCCGCGTTGCTCATGCTCCGCTACGGCAGCGACGAGCAGCAACGGGAGTGGATCGCGGACCTCGCCGCCGGCCGGCGCACCATCGCCTTCGGGATCACCGAACCGGCCCACGGATCCGACGCCACCCACATGGAAACGACCGCCGTCACCGACGGCGACTCGTGGGTCATCAACGGCGAGAAGACGTGGAACACCGGCATCCACCAGGCCGACCACGACCTGATCCTGGCCCGTACCAGCGGCGAACCGGGCGACGGCGCCGGGATCACCGCCTTCCTCGTCCGGAAGGACAGCCCCGGCTTCGAGATCGTCGAGTACCTGTGGACGTTCAACATGCCGACCGACCATGCCCACATCCGCCTCACCGACGTACGGGTCGACGGGTCGGCGATCTTCGGCGGTGTCGGGCAGGGCCTCGGGGTCGTGCAGCACTTCTTCAACGAGAACCGGATCCGCCAGGCGGCTTCGTCGCTCGGCGCGGCGGCGTTCTGCCTCGACCGGGCTATCGACTACGCCAAGGAGCGGGCACCGTTCGGGACGCCGCTGGCCGCCAACCAGGCCATCCAGTTCCCCGTCGTGGAGCTCGCGACCCAGTGCGAGATGCTGCGGGTCTTCATCCGCCAGACCGCCTGGCGGATGGACGTCCACGGCACCTTCTCGGCCAGCAAAGAGGTCTCGATGGCCAACTACTGGGCCAACCGGCTGTGCTGCGAGGCGGCCGACCGGGCCATGCAGGTCTTCGGCGGCCTCGGCTACAGCCGGCACCAGCCCTTCGAGCACATCTACCGCCATCACCGCCGGTACCGGATCACGGAGGGTACCGAGGAGATCCAGATGCGCCGGGTGGCCGGCTACCTGTTCGGCTTCATGGCCCAGGACGCTCCGAAAGGCGTCACCCACCTGCGCTAGGTTCGCCGCCGTGCGAGGAGCCTGCCGTGCCCGCCGCCTCGTGGCCCCGGCGGTGGTCGTCGGTCTGTTGACCGCCGCCTGCGCCGTCCCCTCCTTCGGTGCTCCCCGGCCGGCGACCCGCCAGGGCGGGCACATCTTCTCGCTGTGGCAGGGGTTCTTCCTCGCCGCCTGCGCCGTCGGGGCGTTCATGCTGGCGCTGATCCTCTACACCGTGATCCGCTACCGGGCCCGGGGGGACGCGGTCCCCGACCAGGGCTCCTCCAACCGGCTGGCGGAGGTCGTATACACCGCCACGCCCATCGCCATCGTGATCGTGCTCTTCGTGCTCAGCGTGGGGACGGAGCGTCTCGTCACCCGGCGGTCGGCCGGCCCGGTCGAGGTGGTCGAGGTCACCGCCTACCAGTGGGGCTGGGAGTTCCGCTATCCCGCCGAAGGCGTGACGGTCACCGGGGCGGAGAACGACCCGGTGCCGGAGCTGGTCGTCCCGGTCGGCACGACGACGCGCCTGAAGCTCGAGGCCCACGACGTCATCCACTCCTTCTTCGTCCCCGAGTTCCTGGAGAAGCGCGACCTCGTGCCCGGGCTCCACAACGTCCTCGACATCACCCCGACCCGGACGGGCGTCTTCGCCGGCCGCTGTGCCGAGTACTGCGGCCTCGACCATTGGCGCATGGACTTCTCGACCCGGGTCGTGCCGGAGCCGGAGTTCCGTACCTGGGCCCGCGAACAGGCGACGAAGAGCGGCGCGCCGTGACCGTGCTGGGGGAGCGCACCGCGTCCGACGAGCCGGAGCTGGAGCCGCAGCCGGCCCGGGGCCTGCTGGCCTTCTTCACCACCACCGACCACAAACGGATCGGCCTTGCCTACATGGTCACGGCCTACGTGTTCTTCCTGGCCGGCGGGGCGCTGGCCGAGGTGATCCGGGCCCAGCTGTTCAGCCCCGACCTCCACCTCGTGAGCGAGGGCCGGTTCAACCAGCTGTTCACGATGCACGGCAGCATCATGCTCTTCCTGTTCCTCGGGCCGTTCGCCTTCGGCCTGGCCAACTACCTCGTGCCCCTCCACGTCGGCGCCCGCGACATGGCCTTCCCCCGGCTCAACGCCCTGAGCTACTGGTTCTACGTCCTCGGCGGCCTCACCATGCTGGCCGGCTTCGCCACCGCCGAGGGCGCGGCCGCCTTCGGCTGGACGGGCTACGCCCCCTTGTCGGAGATCACCCACTCGCCCGGCGTCGGTGCCGACCTGTGGATCATGGCCGTGGTGCTCACCGGGCTGTCCGGCGTCCTCACCGGGGTCAACATCGTGGCCACCGTCCTCACGATGCGGGCGCCGGGCATGACGATGTTCCGGCTGCCGATCTTCACCTGGAACATGCTGGTGACCAGCATCCTGGTGCTGATCGCCTTTCCCGTGCTCACCAGCGCCGGGGCGATGCTCTTCGTCGACCGTCACCTCGGCGGCCACATCTTCGACGCCGCCGGCGGGGGAGCGCCGATCCTGTGGCAGCACCTGTTCTGGTTCTTCGGCCACCCCGAGGTCTACATCCTGGTGCTGCCCTACTTCGGGGTCATCACCGAGGTTCTGCCGGTGTTCGCCCGCCGGCCGGTGTTCGGCTATCCCGGGCTGGTGCTGGCCACGCTGGCCATCGCCTCCCTGTCGCTCGGCGTGTGGGCCCACCACATGTTCGCCACCGGGGCGGTCAGCCTGGCCTACTTCTCGGGGATGTCGATGGCGATCGCCGTGCCCACCGGGGTGAAGTTCTTCAACTGGATCGGGACACTGTGGGGCGGCCAGCTCCGCTTCCCGGCGGCCATGAAGTTCGCCGTCGGGTTCCTGGTCACGTTCCTGGTCGGCGGCCTGTCGGGAGTGCTGCTGGCCTCGGCTCCGATCGACTTCCACGTGCACGACACGTACTTCGTCGTCGCCCACATGCACTACGTGCTCTTCGGGGGCTCGGTGTTCGCCCTCAACGCCTCGCTCTACTACTGGTTCCCGAAGTTCACCGGCCGGCTCCTCGACGAGCGGCTCGGCACGCTCCACTTCTGGATGACGTTCCTCGGCTTCCACCTGACGTTCTTCGTCCAGCACATTCTCGGCCTCGACGGCATGCCCCGCCGCGTCGCCCACTACCTGCCCGGCCGGGGGTGGGAGGGGCTCAACCGCCTCTCCACCATTGGGGCCTTCCTGCTCGGCGCCTCCGTCCTCCCCTTCCTGTGGAACGTGTGGCGGTCACTGCGGGGCCACGGTGCCACGGCCGGCGACGATCCCTGGGACGGCCACACCCTGGAGTGGGCGACGTCGTCGCCGCCGCCGGCCCACAACTTCGACCGGCCCCTGCCGCCGATCCGGTCCAACCGGCCGGTGTGGGACCGCAACCACCCCGACCACCCCGAGCGCCG
>JAUZEY010000460.1 GCA_030838785.1 Actinomycetota bacterium
GGTGGGGTTCGGCGACGAACACCGTGGCGTCCGCATCCGTTGCGCAGTAACGGATCTCGGCCGGCTTGAGCCGCCAGTTGACCGGGACGAAGCAGGCGCCGAGCCACTGGCAGGCCCAGTACAGGACGACGGTCTCGACATGGTTCCGCAGTGCACCCACCACCCGGTGGCCCGGTTTGACGCCGGTCTCCACGAGCCCGCCGGCGACGCGCCGGGCACGGTCGAGGAGGTCCGCGTAGCTCAGCCGCTCCTCGCCGTCGACGATCGCCTCGGCGCCGGGATGCCGCTCGGCTGCGGCGAGCAGGTGCTGGCCGAGGTTCACGGTGAGCGCCTCGGGACGGTCGCCAGCGTCGAGCGGTGGGGGAGGGTCACGGCGTCGCCCCCGGCACGGGAGGCGGTCCGGCGGCGACCTCGGCGATGGCGGCGATGATCGGCTCGTAGCCGGTGCAGCGGCAGAGGTGGCCGGAGAGGAGCTGACGGATCTCCTCCTCGTCGGGCGGCTCGCCGGCGGTGTCGAGGCGCTCGGCCGCGGCCATGAGGATGCCGGCGGTGCAGAACCCGCACTGAAGCGCGAAGTGGCGCCGGAAGGCTTCCTGCAGCGGGTGGAGCGTCCGGGCCTCGTCGTCGGCCGCCAACCCTTCGACCGTCTCGATCTCGGCGCCGTCGGCCTGGCGGGCGAGCAGCAGGCACGACCGTACGGCAGCGCCGTCGAGCCGGACGGTGCAGGCGCCGCACACGCCGTGCTCGCAGCCCACGTGCGTACCCCGCAGCCCGAGGTCGTGGCGGAGGAAGTCCGACAGCAGCCGCCGGTCCGGAACACCGTCGAGCGACGCCACCCGGCCGTTGACCGTGCACCGGGAACTCGCCGCTCCGGCCACCCCGGTGGGCGCCTTGGATCTGGGAACGGATTGTGCCGCTTTTGCGGCACGATCCGTGCCCAGATTCTGCGGTGCCGATGCGACTGCCGAGGTCGCAGCGCGAACGGGCCCGGGCCCCGTCCGGATGGGAGCGCCGGTGGCCGCGGTTCGGGTGGCGGCACCCGGGATGGGAGCGCGAGCCGGGGCGGGGGTTTCGTCGGCAGCGCGGTGGCGGGCGCGGGTCACGGCGCGGGCGACGAGGACGGAGACCAGGTGGCGCTGGTAGCCGGCGGGGGCGTGGAGGGAGCCGGCGGGGTCGACCAGGGTCGCGGCCAGCCGGCCAGCCTCTTCCGGGGTGGCCCCGGAGACGACGGCTTCGGCGGCCTCCGGGAGGAGGAGCGGGCGGTCGGCGACGGCGCCGACGGCGACCCGGGCGTTGCGGGCCCGCCCGTCGCCGTCGAGGAGCAGCGACACGGCCACGGAGGCCAACGGAAAGTCCCCGTGCCGTTGCGCCACCTCGAGGAGGGCGCTGCCTTCGCGGGCCCGGGGCGTCGGGAAGCGGACCTCGACGACCAGCTCGCCGGGCCGCAGCGAGGTGGTGAGGAACCCGGCGAAGAGGTCGTCGGCCGGGACCTCCCGCCGCCCGTCCGGACCCTCGACGACGACCGAGCCGCCCAGCGCCACGAGCGCGAGGGGCAGTTCGGCGGCCGGGTCGGCGTGGGCGATCGAGCCACCGACCGTTCCCCGGTTGCGGGTCGCCACGTGCCCGACCAAGGGCAGCCCATCGGCCAGGGCCCCGATGCCCGACGCCCAGGGCGAGAGCTCCAGCACTCGTTGCCGGGTGAGAGCGCCCACGACGAGATGCCCGTCGTCGACGGCGACGGCGTGGAGACCGGCGCTTTCCGATCCGGGACGGCCATTCGATTCCACGCCGCCCGGTGCGGCGAGCCCGTTGAGGTCGACCACGACGCCCGGGGCGGCGAGCCGCAGGTTGAGCATCGGTACGAGGCTCTGGCCCCCGGCCAACGGGCGGGCTTCGTCGCCGTGTTCGGCGAGCAGCGCCAGTGCGTCCGCCACCGTCTCCGGCCGCTCGTACCTGAAGGCCGGTGGCTTCACGACCGACCCTCGGCCGCCTGGATCAGGGCCCAGACCCGGGCGGGGGTCAGGGGCAGCTCGAGGTCGACTTCGGTGTCGAGGCGGTCGAGGCCGAGGGCGTCGGCCACCGCGTTGGCCACCGCCGCCGGGGCGGACATGGTCGTGCCTTCCCCGAGGCCCTTGGCCCCGAGGGGCGTGACGGGGGACGGGGATCCGACCATGGCCGTCGTCGGGCGGGGGAGCTCCGTCGCCGTCGGGGTCGGGTAGTCGACGAACGTGGTGGTGAGGAGATTGCCGGCGTCGTCGTAGACGTGGCGCTCGAGGAGGGCGGCGCCGAGACCGTGGGCCAGACCGCCGAGGACCTGCCCCTCGGCCAGGGCGGGGTGGAGGACCCGGCCGGCGTCGTGGACGGTCACGTAGTCCCGGACGGCCACCTCCCCGGTGGCGGTGTCGACCTCCACCACGGCGACGTCGGCCAGGAAGCCATAGGCGGCCGAGGAGTTGACCGTGTCATCCGGCGCCGGGGCGGCCAGGCCCGGGACCGAGAAGGTGGCGGTGAGGGCGAGGCCGTCGACGCCGGCGGGGAGGCCGGCCGGATCCCAGTGGGCGGCGCCGGCCACCCGGCGGAGGGGCACCGAGCGGTCGGGCTCGGCGGCCACCCGGGCCACGCCGTCGACGAGCTCCAGGTCCTCCGGGACCGATTCGAGCATCGGGGCGGCGACGGCCTTCACCCGTTCGGCCAACCGGGTGGCGGCGAGGTGCACGGCGCTGGCCACGGTGACGGCGAAGCGGCTGGAGTAGTTGCCGGAGCTGACGGTGAAGGGCCGGGCCGTGGTGTCGGCGCCGGGATGCACGGTCACATCGCCCGGCGCCACGCCGAGGGCGTCGGCCACGATCTGGGCCGCCACGGTCCGGTGCCCCTGGCCCTGCGGCGTCGACGTGAAGGCCACGCTGACGCCGCCGCCCGGATCCATGGCGATCGAGACCGTTTCGGCGTTGCCGTCCTTGGGCAGGGTCGTGGCCCGCCGCTCCGGGGGGTCGACCAGCGTGATGTAGCCCATGTTGGACGCCGACGGCTCCACCACGCAGGCGATTCCCACGCCGGTCACGACGCCAGCTGCTCCGGCGGTCGGCCGGCCGGAGCGCTGGCTCGCCTGCTGGCGGCGGAGGTCGTCGTAGCGGGCCAGTTGGAGGGCCCGGTCGAGGCAGGCGGGATAGTCGCCGGAGTCGTAGACGCCACCGGCGGCGGCGCGGTAGGGCATCGCCCCGGCCGGGACGAGGTTGCGGCGCACCACGACGGAGGGGTCGAGGCCGAGACGGGCGGCGGCGATGGCCATCGTGCGCTCCAAAGCGAACGACAGTTGCGGACCGCCGAAGCCCCGGTTCAACCCGGTCGGGCACCGGTTCGTGACGACGACCCGGCTGCGGACGTCGACGTCGGGCACCCGGTAGGGCCCGGTGATACAGCCGTGCATCCGGTACAGCGTGGCCGGTTCCGGGGCCCGCACATAGGCGCCGACGTCGTCGACGAGATCGAGTCGCAGCGCCACCAGGTCCCCGGCGGCGGTGAACCCCGCCTCGACCGACGTCAGCCGCTCCGTGGCCATCGAGGAAGCCAGCAGATGCTCGACGCGATCCTCCGTCCACCGCACCGGGACACCGAAGCGGCGCGACGCCAGCGCCATCAGGACCACCGAGGTGAAGATCCCCGCCTTGACCCCGAAGGAGCCGCCGGAGTCGGGCGGGGACACCAGCCGCAGCTTGCCCGGCGGCACTCCCAGCGCCGCCGCCGCCACGCCGTGGAGCGTGAACGGCCCCTGGAAGTTCGACCAGGCGGTGACCGAACCCGACGCCGCGTCCCAGGCGCAGATCACCCCCGCCCCCTCCACGGGGGTGCACGAGGAACGGGGGTGCCGGAACCGGCGCCGCACCACGAAATGGGCGCCGGCCAGCGCCGAAGCGAAGTCGCCGTACGAGAACCGCCGGTCGGAGACGACGTTGCTCCCCACCGCCTCGTGGAGCAACGGCGCCTCGTCGGCCAGTGCCGCCTCCGGCGAGGCCGCGACGCGGAGGGGGGCGTAGTCGATCGTCACAAGCTCCGCCGCATCCTCGGCCCCGTACCGGTCGCGGGCCACCACCACCGCCACCGGCTCCCCGACGTAGCGGACGCGGTCGACGGCCGCCGCCCAGTGCTCGACCGCCCGGCCGATGGCGGACGGGAACGGCCGCGACAGGGCGGCGACGTCGGCGCCGGTCAGCACGCCGACCACCCCGGGCAGGGCCAGGGCGGCCGAGACGTCGACGGACAGGATCCGGGCGTGGGCCTCGGTCGAGCGGACCACGGCCGCCTCGGCGATGTGGGGCAACGGGTCGAGGTCGTCCATGAACCAGCCCTCGCCCCGGAGGAGGGCGTCGTCCTCCACCCGCTCCACCGGCAGCCCGACCCAGGTCCCGGCCGCCGTCGGCGTCGGCGTCGGGCGGCCCGTCCCCCTCCCGGTCATCGACCGGGCATCGTAGGCGGGAGGCTCAGCTCAGGACACCTGGACCGTCCCGGCCATCCCGGGGTGCAGCACGCACAGATAGGGGTACGACCCGGCTTTGGTGAAGGTCAGGGTGAACTTGTCGCCGGGGAACTCCGGCGGCGGCCCGAAGATCCCCGAGTGCGCCACCCCGCCGGCGAACCGGGCCCCCGACTTCGCCCCCGTCGGCAGCAGTGCATTGGGCTGGTCGGGGCTCTGGTACGGCGGCTGGAAGCTCACCGTGTGGGGCATGTAGGGGCTGATCGTCCGCCAGGTCACGGTCTGCCCGGCCTTGATCGACACGGTCTCCGGGCTGTAGCGGTTGACCGCCACGAGCTTGTCGCCCCACCCGGCGGCCACCGTGGCGCCGGTGGCCACCGGCACCTGGGTCGGCTCGACCACGCCCGTCGCATCGGCTTTCGCCTGCCCGAGCTCCTTGTCGGCGGCAATGGCCACCTGAGCGGGGGAGACACGGGCGTCGTCGGCGGCCACGACCTGCAGGGTGGCCTCCATGAACGGATGGAGCAGGCATGTCACCGTGTACGGCCCGGGGGGGGTGTCGGGGGCGACCTTGACGGTGGCCGTCTTGGACCCCGCCTCGGGCGGCGCGCTGACGAACAGGATGGACCCCGAGTTCCAGTAGCCCTTGCCGGTGAACGGCGGGGCCGGTGGCGGCGTCGCCGGGCGGGTGGCGGGCGCACCGGGGCAGGCCGCCATGGCGGTCCGGGCCGCCTCGGCCGTGTAGCAGGGCCCGAAGACCACCGGGTTCGCCTGCCCGCTCTTCAGGACGGTGGGCGGCTGATCGGACCGGTCGCTCTTCACCCCGAGGGTCACGGTGTGGATGTCGTTGGAGGACCGGTTCTCGAACACGACCGTGTCGCCGGGCCGGACGGCGAGCGTCTTGGGGAAGTACGCGCCGTAGACCAGGTTCTCGGATCCGAGCGTCGACGGGCCGTCGACGACGACGCCATAGGTCTGCGGACCGGTGGGGGCGGACGCCCCCGTGCTGCTGGTGGCCGCGTCGGCCGTACTCGCCCGGGGCGTCTCGCTCTTGCACGCACCGGCGACCAGCGCGACGACCGACAGGATCACAAGGCTGCGCAACGTTCGCATTTGGGGCTCCCCTCCCGTGTTCGGGGCGCATGGTATTCCCCCGTGGTGCCGGAAGCGCGGGCGGAGTCCTACCCTTAGCCGCTATGTCAGGAGAAGAACACAAGCCGCGCAGCAAGGACGTGACTGACGGGATGGAGCGGGCCCCGGCCCGGGCCATGCTCCGCGCCGTGGGGATGGGCGAGGGCGACTGGGGCCGGTCCCAGGTGGGGATCGCCTCCTCCTGGAACGAGGTCACCCCCTGCAACCTGCCCCTGGCCCGCCTGGCCAAGGCGGCCAAGGAGGGCGTGCGGGCCGCCGGCGGGTTCCCGCTGGAGTTCACCACCATCGCCGTCTCCGACGGCATCTCCATGGGGACGGAGGGGATGCGGGCCTCGCTCTCCTCCCGGGAGATCATCGCCGACTCCGTCGAGTGCATGATGCACGGCGAGCGGTTCGACGGGATGGTGACCCTCGCCGGCTGCGACAAGAGCCTGCCCGGCATGCTCATGGCCTCGGCCCGGCTCAACCTGCCGTCGGTCTTCCTCTACGGCGGGACGATCATGCCCGGCCGCTACGCGGAGCGGGACATCAGCATCCAGGACGTGTTCGAGGCCGTCGGGGCCTGCGCCGCGCAACTCATCAGCCGCGACGACCTCGACGACATCGAGCGGGCCGCCTGTCCCGGCGAGGGCTCCTGCGCCGGCATGTTCACCGCCAACACGATGGCATCGGTCGCCGAGGCCATCGGCATGTCACTGCCCGGCTCGTCGACCGCGCCCGCCCCCGACACCCGCCGGGACGGCTTCGCCCACTCCTCGGGCGAGGCGGTCGTGAACCTCCTCAACCTCGGGATCCGGCCCCGCCAGATCATGACCAGGGAGGCGTTCGAGAACGCCATCGCCGTCTCGATGGCGCTGGGCGGCTCGACCAATGCCGTCCTGCACCTCCTCGCCATCGCCCACGAGGCCCGGGTCGACCTCGTCCTCGACGACTTC
>JAUZEY010000189.1 GCA_030838785.1 Actinomycetota bacterium
CGATCGCGCTGCGGTTCGAGCAGACCCCGCTGGCTGCGACCGCTCTCGCCCTCCTTCTCCGGGGCAGCGAGAATCGCTCGGTCGAAGAAGGGCTCGTGGCGGAGTCAGCCGCGTATTCCACGCTCCAGGCGGGCCCAGAGTTCACCCGCTGGCGGGCGGCCCACGCGATCCGCGACCGGCCGGTCGAGACGGAGCCGGCCGTGCGGGTCGAGCGGATCGGCGACGTGATCGTCGTTCGGCTGTCCCGCCCGCACGTCCGCAACGCCTTCAGCGCCCGCATGCGCGACGAGCTGCTCGAAGCGCTCGGCGTCGCCCAGGCAGATCCCGGTCTCACCGTCGAGCTGCGCGGGGACGGCCCGTCATTCTCGGCTGGAGGAGACCTCGACGAGTTCGGCACCCGACCCGACCCGGCCACCGCCCACCTCGCCCGGCTGAAAGCCAGCCCGGCGCGGGTCATCGCCTCGCTGCGCGACCGGGTCACGGCCTACCTCCACGGGGCCTGCTACGGGTCGGGAATCGAGCTGCCGGCCTTCGCCGGCCGGGTGATCGCCGCTCGCGACACACAGATCGCGCTGCCCGAACTCCACCTTGGTCTCATCCCCGGAGCGGGCGGAACGGTGAGCATCGTCCGCCGCATCGGCCGTCACCGGACGGCCTCGCTGGTCCTCTCCGGCAGGGCCATCGACGCACCGACCGCCTTGGAATGGGGCCTCGTCGACGCCATCGAGTAGGCCACGGATCGCCGGGATCTCGCCACTCGGCGACCTGGTCGGCGATCGCTTGGTAGTGACACGGCCGTGTTGCATGTCGCCGAGCGGCGACAGAACGCCAATGTCGTCGTACGACGACGACAGCTCAAGTCGCCGTTCGGGGACGCGTCAGCACAGGGACTATGCGCCGGCGCTGCCCGCGGCCGCCGGGCTCGACGGGTTTCACTTCGATGCGGGGGATGGCGATGGTCTTCACCCCCAGGTCGGTCAGGGCGGCTTCGGTCTTGGTGTCGGTGCTTGTAGGCTGCTCCACGGTGATCCGCAACGTGGTGGTGGGACGGACGCATCCCGGCGTGTCGGTGGAGGATGTTGAGCGGGCGTTGCAGGCGCTGCGGGATCTCCGCGTCGACGGGGTTGACCTGGCGCTGGTGGCGGGCCAGGACCTGGGCCTGCGAGATGGCAACGTGTCCTACGGGATCACGGTCGATCTCATCGACGAGGAGGCCTACCGGATCTACGACGCCGACGAGGAGCACAACCGGATCCGAGCCGAGCTGTTTGTGCCCATCAGCGCCTCGATCGAGCGGGTACAGTTCCGCCTTCCCGACTGAGCTCCGGACGGGTCGGGGCCCAACAGGTCCGCCGCGGCCCAAAAACGGAACGGGCACGCGCTCCGACTTCACCGCCATCCATGGCTGGCTGGCCGAATCGATCGGGAAAGACGACAGTGCCCCGGCCGACGTGGCCCCCTGAAGGCCGGAATCCGGATCAGCAGCGGATGGTGCGGGCGGGGGACTTCCTCGCTCGGAGGAGGACTCGGAGGTCGTCGGGGTCGCTGGTGACGACACTGTCCTGGTCGTGGACCACGAGCGCGAGGTGGGCGTCGACGACGTCGCTCGTGCGGCTCACTGCGCAGAGCTCTCCGACGGCCCGCGAGTCGGCGGGCTGCAGCGGGTGTTCGGTGGTGCCGGCGAGGAGGCGGGCCAGCAGGGCCTGGCGGGAGCCGTCCCGCCAGGCCTGGGCGACACAGCCGGACGATGTGACGATCCGGTCTTTGCGGCGCCGTACGGCTTCGACGACGGCGGCGACCTGACGGTCGCCCCGTTCGAAGGCGATCAGCGCCCCGGTGTCGAGCACCAGCCCCACTCAGGCGGCACCCCGCCGCCGGGACGCTGTCTTCTTCGGTGCGGCCGAAGCAGGTTCATCGAGCAGCCGGCCGGCTTCGGCCACCTCGGCATCGGTCAACGGACCGAACCGCTCCTCCCAGGCGGCCACGGCCTCCCCCAGCGCCTCGAGCCGGAGCCGGTCGCGGGCCGCCTCGGCCAGCCAGGCCGACACACTGCGCCCCTCCCTCGCCGCCGACCCGCGGATCGCCTCCCCCAACTCCAGATCGAACGACACACTCATCTTCTCCACACCCATAATACAATCCTACCGCAGAAGTTCCTACCGTGGTAGTACTACTTCAGGCCGCGGACGTGGCGCCAGAAGGCCCGTCGGCCGGGGTTCCCAGCTGCTGCCGCTTCTGTTCGGAGGGGCAACTGACGTTCGGCTTCCAGGAAGCCGGCCCGTGTCGGGGAATCGGTGACGCTCGAGCGGCGTTCTGGGACGAGACCGAAGAATCGGTTCTGGATGTCCCCGGGTGACGAAGGGTGGAGTCGATGTCGAAGGCGTTTGGCTTCAAAGGCTACGGCGGGCCGGAGGTGCAGGGTTTCGTGGACATGCCGAAGCCGGATCCCGGGCCCGGGGAGTTGTTGGTGGCGGTGCGGGCGGCGGGGGTGAACCCGGCGGATTGGAAGTTGCGGGCCGGGAACATGCGCGAGGTCTTCCCCTTGGAATTGCCGGCGATCTTCGGCTACGAGGTGGCCGGTGTGATCGAGGCGGTCGGCCCGGACGTCGAGGGCTTCGCGGTCGGGAACGAGGTGTTCGGGTCCGTCATGGGCGGCGGCTACGCCGAATACGCCCTGGTCGCCGTGGGCAACGTGGCCCGGAAACCGGCCGAGGTGTCGTTCACCGACGCGGCGGCGTTGCCGGTCGCGGCCGCCACCGCCTTTGACGGGTTGACGCAGCTGGGTCTGGCCGCCGGTCAGACGGTGCTGATCGTCGGGGTCGGCGGCGGGGTCGGGGTGGCCGCGGCGCAGATCGCCCGCAACTGGGGGATCCGCGTCGTCGGCACCGCCAGCTCAGCCAAGCGGGCGTTCGTCGAAACCCTCGGCGTCACCCACGTGGCCTACGACGGGGTCGCCGAAAGGGTCCGGGCCGCAGCGCCCGACGGTGTGGACGGTCTGTTCGACCTCGTCGGCGGTGACGCGCTGCGGGCCGTCGGCGGCCTGGTGGCCGACCCGAAGCGGCTGGTGACCGCCGTTGATCCGGGTGCGGCGGCGGAGTTCGGTGGCCATATGATCGAACGGAGTCGCGACGCCCACGTGCTCGAAGCGGTAGCGGGGCTGGCTGCGTCCGGCGCGCTCAACCCGTTCGTGACCGCGGTGTTTCCGCTCGATCAGGCCGCCGAGGCGCTCAGCGCCGTCGAATCCGGCCACGCCCAGGGCAAGATCGTCCTCCAGGTCAACTGAACCCCGGAACCCGTTCACCGCCCATGACCAGACCCGTCAACGGGCGGCCGTCTCCGGGCCCTCCGGTTTGGCGCGGAACCGCAGCGCGAGCGCGGTCTGGATGTCGAGGTGGCGCAACAGGAACGCCCGCTCGTCGAACCCCTTGCGGCGCAGCCAGCTGGTGACTTCGTCGTTGCACTTGCTGGTATTGCACGTGCCGCAGGCCGGCGCGAGGTTGTCGAGCGTGTAACGCCCGCCTCGGGAGAGCGCCAACACGCAGTCCCGCTGCAGCGGCCTGCCGGAGGCGCCGCAGTAGGCGCAGCCACCCCAGGCCACCTTCAGCGCGGTCCACTGGTCGTCGGTGAGGTCATGTTCGACGCGCTGCATCCGGCGGGTACGCCGCCGGGCGGCCCTGGCCTTGCGGCTCCGATCGACGGCCATCGCCCGAGCGTAGGCATCGCCGCCGCCATAGCTGCGGATCAAACATCCCAGAGCCGTCGAGGGTGACCTCACCCACGGCCCTGACGTGCGCCACGCTTTTCGGAGGGAACTTCACGCTTGCGCGTGGTCACCGTTGACAGGGTGGGAGCGCCTGATTCCCCCTGGCGTCTCCGGTGATCTTGGGCCGCGAGGAGGTTGGCGTGGCCGGAACCACGGGCGGAACCGGATGGTGGAGCCGCCGTCGGGCGCTATCGCGCCGCATCGGGTCCACCGTGCCGCGCGATCCCTGAGCCGGCGGGCGTCTGCTGCCCTTCGGCTGGCGGCCCGACCGGGAGGACCCGCCGGAGGACCACGACGACCGGCGGGGCGTGGTCGTCGACCGGGCCGGTCGTCTCCGCCTCGACGACGGCACCCAAATCGCACCCTCCGACAAATCGACTTCCCAGCGCCGGTCTCCCACACCCACCAGGGAAGGCGCTCCGAGGGGGCTCTACAGAAGGTCGGGTGGTACAGGCACTGACCGTGGCGCGGTCCGGACCTGGTCGGAGATGTGGCTGTCCCCGGACTCGCACCGGGGGAAGGGTTGCGGCGGTCGGGGCGATCAGCAGCGGATGGTCCGGGCCGCGGACGTCGTCGCCTGCAGCAGAGCCCGGAGGTCGTCGGGGTCGCTGGTGACGACACTGTCATGGTCGTGAGCCAGCAGCGCCAGGTGGGCGTCGACCTACTCTGCCGTCGGCTACGTCGGCGTCGGCTCTTTCCGAGCCGGGTGGCGCGGCCGGCTTTCACTGTCGTTGGTGGTGAGCCTGTCGAGGGAAAA
>JAUZEY010000524.1 GCA_030838785.1 Actinomycetota bacterium
CAGCGAGCCCGCGTATCGGCCGGAATCGAGACTTGCCCGTTCTGCGAGACGGTCATCACGTAGCTGGTCATTGTCACGCCGTCATTGTATGCGATTTGAGTCTCGTTGTATGAGGATAATCACCAAGAGCGCCCAGTTGCCCGCGACCCGCGCCTCCGCCCTTACGCCGAATCCGCCCGATCCGGCTGCATCCAGTAGCGGACGGTCAGCCGGCCGGCGTCCAGATCCAGGCCGCGCTCGGCTGTTCGGGGCGGACGTAGCCGCCTTCGTAACGCATGCCCCAGAACAGGACTTCGTGCCCGGTCGAGACCAGGACGGCACCCGACGGCGGCGTTCCGGGTATCGCCCCGGATCCGGTCCAGGCGTCGGGCCCGGCGTCGTAGAACCCCAGCGGGCCACTGGGATTGTCGACCTGGGCGATGACACGACCGTCGCCCAGCCGGGGGCCACGCGACCCGAACGCGACGTCGGCGACGCTGGGAGCGTCGAGCGCCCGCCAGCGGTCGGTCGCCGGGTCGTAGGCGACGGACGGGCCGGAGGGGTAGCTGGCGTTGGGCGTGACGATCAACTCCCGACCGCTCCACACCGGCGGAACCTGCGGGTAGGACGGGATCGCCACCGGCGCGGCCGGGCTCGTGTGCCATACCCCTCGAGCGGCGTCGAAGAGGAACAGGCGGGGCTCCGGGCCCCCGGCGCCCTTGCTGAGGCCGAGGACCGCCAGCCTGTCGCCCGCCACTCCGGCCCGGCCGACCGCCGTGGCGTCCTCGATGGGCGGGAGCACGGTCCAGCGGTCGGTGGCGGGGTCGTACAGACCCGCCCGGGCGACGTTGGCCTTGCCGGGCACGCCCCAGCCGACCTCGTAGAGGACCACCTGACTTCCCGTCCAGCCGGCCATCATCGGCACGAGCTGGCCCGTCGACAGCTCGGCCGGCGGCGGGGCGGTGCTGCGCCAGCGGTCGGCCGCCGGGTCATAGGCGGCGGCGGTGGTCGGAGGACCGCTGAGGTTGTCCCTCGGAACGCCGAAGACCACGAGCTCCTTGCCGGTCCAGGCGCCGAGGCGGACGACCCGATCCGGGTCGGGCCGGGTCGCGATCATGTGCCACCGGCCCGTGGTCGGGTCGTAGGCGGCGCCGTCGGTGCCGGCGGCGTAGCCGACGAGCCCGCCGACGACGACCATCTCCCGGCCCGTCCAGACGGCGACGGCCTCCGTGCGGCTGGCCAGCGGCCCCGGATCGAAGGAACCCCAGCTCCCGGCGGCGACCTTCAACGGGCACGGCGGAGAGCTCGGACCGGCGGCGGACCCGCCCGGCGGGAAGAGCCCGGTGACGGACGTCGTGTCGTACGAACCGCCGGTGCCGCCCGTCGTCGTGGTCGTGGTCGGCGACGCCTTCGTGCAGGAAGCGGGCGCCCGGGCGCCGGCGGTCGTGGTGGTCGATCGGAATGAACGCGACGTCGAGGTGGACGGTTGTTCAATCGACGTCGATGACGGTTCCGCCGTCGAGGTCGTCGGGTCGGACGGCCCGGTCGTGGACGTGACCGTGCTGGCCGTCCCGTCACCGGCGGAGAGCTTCACGCCATTGCCGCCGTGGGCACACGACCCCAGGACGGCCAGCGCCAGACCGGCGACCCCCGCCCGCCATGCCGAACCGTCCATCAACGCCATCCTCACAGAGTGCCGTCCACAACGCACCCGGCAAACCGGCGAATGCCCCGAGCAGACGCAAACATCACGTCGCGCCGCACGCCCAACTGCCGGCCCCGGCCCACAACCGGCGTTCGTCTACCGGAATAGAGCGGAAAACGAACGCCGGAACCTGCCGCCGGGACGCCTGGCCCCAACCGGCGTTCGCCTACCGGGATACAGCGGAAAACGAACGCCGGTTCGAGGCGGGCGCCCCGGAACCGTTCTGGCGTGCCTCACCGCGGGGTTGACGCGGTGAGGAACGCCGGTTCGAGGCGGGCTCGGCCGATCCCGTTCTGGCGTTCCTCACCGCGGGCATGACACGGTGCGGAACGCCGGTTCGGGGCGGCGGGATGGCGCCGGTTATCGGGGGGTCTTCGGCCAGAGCGCTTTGCTGGCGCCGCTCACGGCCAGGGCGTAGGCCACGAACACGAAGACCCCGAGGGAGACCGGGCCGAGGGGGCCGAGGACGATCCCGGGGATACTGAAGGCGATCGCGGCCGTCCGGGCCTTGCGGCTGAGGCGGCGGAGCACGATGGAGCCGCTGAGCGCCTGGCCGAGGCCGACGACGACCGCCAGGATCGCCTGGAGCCGGACGGCTCCGTCGCCGGGGATCGTGGTGGTGCCGGTGCTCTTCTCGTGGAGGCGGATCTGACCCGCCAGGCGGACGGCCTCGGGGCAGGTGAGGTCTTTGGCCTTGCGGCCGCCGGTGTCGACGTTGTTCCAGGTCTTCTTGTCGGTATTGGCCTGGTCGAGCCACCCCCGGGCCAGGGTGCAGCGGGCTCCGGCCGGGTCGATCACCCCGGGGGCGGTCAACATCACCGACCCGAATCCGGAGATCAGCAGCACGATGCAGGCGGCCCGGATGATCCCGGGCGGCCGGGTACCGACTGCGGGGCTCGTTTCATGATCACTCACGCCCGAGACGGTACCCGGCCCGTTCCCCCCGAGCCCGGACCTACAGCGCGTCGGGGCCCGCTTCGCCCGTCCGCACCCGGAAGACGCTCTCGACGGGGACGACCCAGACCTTGCCGTCGCCGATCTTGTCGGTGCGGGCCGCCTCCATGATCAGCATGGCGACGGCGGTGGCGTCGGCGTCGTCGACCACCACCTCCACCTTGATCTTGGGGACGAAGGCCACGGTGTACTCGGTGCCCCGGTACACCTCGGTGTGGCCCGCCTGGCGCCCGAAGCCCCGGACCTCGGACACGGTGAGACCGCTGACCCCCTTGGCCTGCAGCGCGTCCTTCACCGCGTCGAGGCGGTGCGGCTTGATGACCGCCGTCACCAGCCTCATGACACGTACTCCAGCGAGTAGCCCGTCTCGGAGTGCTGGGTGACGTCGAGCCCCCGTTCCTCGTCCTCCTCCGAGACCCGGATCCCCTTGGGCAGCAACGCCTTGAGGACGAGCCCGATCCCCAAGGACACCACGAACGAGAAGGCGAAGACCGCCACCACGGCCAGGACCTGTTCGCCGAGCAGCGACCAGCCGCCGCCGAGGAACAGGCCGTCCTTCCCGGCGTCGTTGACCCCGGCGTCGGCGAAGAGGCCGAGGAGCACCGATCCGAGCGCCCCGCCCACGAGGTGGACGGCGATGACGTCGAGGGCGTCGTCGTACCCGAAGCGGAACTTGAGGCCGATGGCCAGGAAGCAGATCGCCCCGGCCAGGAAGCCGATGGTGACGGCTCCCATGGCATTCACGAACCCGGCACAGGGGGTGACGGCCACGAGGCCGGCCACCGCCCCCGACGCCGCGCCCAGGGTGGTGGCGTGGCCCGACTTGGCCCGCTCCACCACCAGCCAGCCGAGCATCGCCGCCGCCGCGGCCACGAAGGTGTTCATGAAGGCCTGGGCCGCGACCCCGTTGGCAGCCAGGGCGGAACCGGCGTTGAACCCGAACCATCCGAACCAGAGGATCCCCGTCCCCAGCAGCGTGAGCGGGAGGGAGTGCGGCGGCATCGCCACGTTCGGCCACCCCCGCCGTTTCCCGAGGAGGAAGATCAGCGCCAGGGCCCCGGCGCCGGCGTTGACGTGGACGACGGTGCCGCCGGCGAAGTCGAGCGCGCCCCGGTCGGCCAGCCACCCGCCGGCGAAGACCCAGTGGGCTACCGGCAGGTAGACGAGGATCGACCACAGCGTGATGAACCCGACCCAGGCCGGCCACCGCAGCCGGTCGGCGATCGCCCCGGTGATGAGCGCCGGTGTGATGACGGCGAAGGTCAGCTGGAAGGCCGAGAAGGCCATGGCGGGAACGGTGCCGGAGACTGCGCCGGCCATGTCCTTCAGACCGATGAAGTCCAGGTTGCCGATCAGGCCGCCGTTGCCAGCGGCGCCGAAGGCCAGCGAGTAGCCGAACGCCACCCACAGCACGGTGACGATGCCCATGGCGAAGAAGTTCTGCATCAGCATGGCCAGCACGTGCTTGGCCCGCACCATGCCGCCGTAGAAGAAAGCCAGGCCCGGGGTCATGAACAGGACCAGGGCCGCGGACGTGAGCACCCAGGCGGTATCGCCGGGGTCGATCTCGGACACGAAGAGACCTCCGTTGGACAGGCGAACGCCCTCCGAGGCTCGCGGGAGCGCGCCGGGACGAATCGCCGGTGGAAGTGCGACCCCGGTGCGGGGCCGCGGCACTCCGGATCAGGAGGTCGGAGAAGGAGGCCCCCGCCGGCGCACGAGGCTCGGCGTCGTGTGGAGCGGTGTCGGACGGGTCGCGGCGACGGCGGCGCCCGACCGGCGGACCGGCCGGATCGCGGCAGCCGTGAAGGGCCCGTGCCCGGCCGGTGCCCAGCGGGGCCAGGGGCGAACCCGGACGGTCTGAACGACCGCCGAAGACGGTGTCGCGCCGAGGGCCCGGGCGGCATCGGCGCCGGCGCCGGCCCACCGGTCGGGGCGGCCGCCCCGCCCTGACGCCGACGCCACCGGCGGCGCGAGCGCCCCGAGCAGCACGAGGGTGGCGAGCACCACCCGAAGCGGGAACCCAACCCGGGTGGCAGCACGGCCGCGACGAGCCGGGCCGGCGAACCTGCGTTCGTACGGCGCGCCTGGCGCGACCAGGGAGCGCAGGTTCGACATGCCGCACACCCTCCCGCCGCACTGTTTCCCGGACGTTTCGCCCCGATGACGCTTCGAAACTCGACACAGTTGACACCGTGACAACGCGCATTGTAACAATCAACCATGGAGAAGACGGTGGAGACGGTTGAGACCGGCGACTGGCAACCGACGGCCTGCATCCTCTGCTACATCAACTGCGGCATCGAGGTCCGCCGAGGCGGTGAGGACGGGCGGCGCTTCGAACGGATCCGGGGCGACAAGGCCCATCCCCTGTCCAAGGGCTACACGTGCCAGAAGGCGCTCCGGCTCGACCACTACCAGAACGGCCGCCACCGCCTGACGTCGCCCATGCGGCGCCGGCCGGACGGCACCTACGAAGAGATCGACTGGGACACGGCCATCGCCGAAGTCGCCGCCGGCCTCCAGGGTGTCATCGACCGCCACGGCGGCGAGTCGCTCTTCTACTACGGCGGCGGCGGGCAGGGGAACCACCTCGGCGGTTCCTACGGCCTCTCCTTCTACGCCGGGCTCGGGTCGAAGTTCCGGTCCAATGCCCTGGCCCAGGAGAAGACCGGCGAGTTCTTCGTCGACCTCGAGCTGTACGGCGGGCACACGAGCGGCGACTACGAGAACGCCGAAGTCGTCCTCCTCCTGGGCAAGAACGCCTGGCAGTCGCACGGGTTCCACCGGGCCCGCACGATCCTGAAGGCGATCAACAACGACCCCGACCGGGCGCTGATCGTCGTCGACCCCGTCCGCAACGAGACCGCCGCCCTCGCCGACCATCACCTCGCCGTGAAGCCCGGGGCCGATGCCTTCCTCTACGCCGCCATGCTGGCCGTGCTGGTGGAGGAGGACCTCGTCGACCACTCGTTCCTGGCCGAGCACACCAGCGGCGCGGAGGAGGTCCTCAGCGAGCTGAAGCGGGTGCCCATCACCGACTTCTGCGGACGGGCGGGGGTGGCCGAGGAGCAGGTCCGCACCGTCACCCGCCGCCTCGCCAACGCCGCCAGCGTCTCCACGCTGGAGGAGCTCGGCATCGAGCAGATCCCCCACTCCACGCTCAACTCCTACCTCCACAAGCTGTTGTGGCTCATGGTCGGCAGCTACGCCAAGCCGGGCGGGATGGCCGTCCACTCCGCCCTCCTCGACCTGGAACGGGCCTTCGGCGGGCCCGACGCCCCCCGGACCACGCCCGTCACCGGCGCCCGGGTCCTGTCGGGCCTCGTGCCCTGCAACGTGATCCCGGACGAGATCCTCACCGACCATCCGAAGCGGTTCCGGGCCATGGTGGTGGAGAGCGCCAACCCGATGCACTCCCTCGCCGACAGCGCCCGGATGCGCCAGGCCATGGCGGCGCTGGAGTTCTCGGTCGTCATCGACGTGGCCATGACGGAGACGGCGGCCTGCGCCGACTACGTGCTGCCGGCGGCGTCGCAGTACGAGAAGTGGGAGTGCACCTACTTCAACCTCGACTTCCCCGAGAACGCATTCCAACTGAGAGCCCCCCTGTGCGATCCCCTGCCGGGCACGCTGCCCGAGCCCGAGATCCACTACCGCCTGGCCCGGGCCATGGGCCACCTCACCGACGACGACCTGGCGCCGCTGCGGGCGGCCCTCGAGGCCGGCGGGCGGCTGGGCTTCGCCGGCGCCTACTTCTCGACCTACGGGACGGGCGCCACGGTCGACGAGCTGGGCTTCGGGCCCCTCGCCCTCTATGCCGTCCTGGGCCCAACGCTCTCCGACGGCGCCCAGCCCGCCGCCGTGTTGTGGGCGCTGGCTCACCGCCTCACCATGCTCAACGCCGACGCCGTCCGCCGGGCCGGCATCGAGGGCGACGTGCCCTTCCTCGGCGAGGCGCTGTTCGAGGCGATACTGGCCCGACGGTCGGGGCTCACCTTGACGGTCGACGAGTACGACGGCGCCTGGAACTACATCGAGAAGCCCGACCACCGCATCACGCTGGCCATCCCCGAACTGCTCGAGGAGCTGGCCAGCCTGCGCCACGAGCCCGCCCCGGCCGAGAACGACGAGTTCCCCTTCGTCCTCAGCGCCGGATCCCGGCGGGCCTTCTCGGCCAACACGATCTTCCGCGACCCCGACTGGCGCAAGAGCGACCGGGCCGGAGCGCTGCACATGAGCCCGTCCGACGCCGAACGCCTGGGTGTAGTGGACGGGATGCAGGTGGCGGTGGTCACGAAGCGGGGCCGGGCCACGGCGCCCGTCGAGATCACCGACGCCATGCAGCCCGGCCACATCATCCTGCCCAACGGCTACGGCCTGAGTTATCCCGACGAGAACGGCCGCCCGGTGGTCGTCGGCGTCGCCCCCAACGAGTTGACCGCGTCCGAGGATCGCGATTGGCTGGCCGGGACGCCGTGGCACAAGCACGTCCGAGCCCGGGTGGAGACCCTGCCCGTAGAGGTGAACCAGTGACCAAGTTCTACCTCGAGGGCAACTTCGCCCCGGTGCGGGACGAGACCACGGCCTTCGACCTCCCGGTCGAGGGCGCCATCCCCCCGTCGCTCCAGGGCCGCTACCTCCGCAACGGGCCGAACCCCACCGGCGCCGACCCCGGCCACTGGTTCTTCGGCGAAGGGATGCTCCACGGCGTGGAGCTCTCCGGCGGACGGGCGAATTGGTACCGCAACCGCTACGTGCGCACCGAGTCGTTCGAGGCCGGGCGCCATCTCGTCGGCGACAACGGGATGCTGAGCTTCGACGTCAACGTGGCCAACACCCACGTCATCGCCCACGGTGGACGGATCCTGGCCCTGGTCGAGAACGAGCGACCGACCGAGGTCACGAGAGACCTGGAGACCGTCGGCCCGTTCGACTACGGCGGCCGTCTCACCACGGCCATGACGGCCCACCCCAAGCGCTGCCCGGTCACCGGCGAGCTGCACTTCTTCGGCTACGGCGTGTTCCCGCCGCTGCTGACCTACCACCGGGCCGACGCGGCCGGGAACCTCGTGCAGAGCGAGGAGATCACGGTGCCGGGCCCGACGATGATCCACGACTTCGCCATCACCGAGCACTCCGTGATCTTCATGGACCTGCCGGTGGTCTGCGACCCGTCGCTGCTCATGGCGAAGACGATGCCCTACCGGTGGAGCGACGACTACGGCGCCCGGCTCGGGATCATGCCGAGAGCCCGGGGGACCGGGGGTGTCCTCCGGACAAGCCGGGGCGCCGGAGATGTGCCCCGGAGAGACGGCGCCAACGCCGATGTGAAGTGGTTCGAGGTCGAGCCCTGCTACGTGTTCCACGTCCTCAACGCCGCCGAGCCCGAGCCGGGGCACCTCGACATCGAGGTCGCCCGCTACCCGCACCTGTGGCGCGCCGCGCAGGACGCCTTCGAGCCGGCCAGCCTGCACCGCTGGCGGGTCGACGTCGCCGCCGGCACGGTGAAGGAGGAGCCGCTCGACGACCGGGCGGTGGAGTTCCCCCGGGTCGACGAGCGCCGGGTCGGCCGCCCGGCCCGCTTCGGCTACGCCGTGCAGACCCGGCCCGGCCCCGACGGCTTCGCGGTCGAGACGGCCCTGGTCAAGTACGACCTCGTCGCCGGCACGACCGAGGAGCACCGCTTCGGCCCCGGCCGCATGCCGGGTGAGGGCGTCTTCGTCCCCGTTTCCGACGACGTCGGGGAGGACGACGGCTACGTGCTGGCCTACGTCTACGACGCCGGCTCCGACTCCAGTAACCTCGTCATCCTCGACGCCAGCGACTTCACCGCTTCACCGGTGGCGACGGTGGCGCTCCCCCAGCGG
>JAUZEY010000564.1 GCA_030838785.1 Actinomycetota bacterium
GAGCTCATCGAGCGGGTGAAGGCCGTGCTGCGCCGCTCCACGGGCGTCGGTCCGGGCGACCATCGGCTGAGCTACGCCGACCTCGAGCTCGACGAGGAGACGCGCGACGTGTGGCGGGGCGGGAAGCTGATCGAGCTGACCGTCACGGAGTACAAGCTCCTCCACTACCTCCTGTCGAACGCCCGCCGCGTCCTCACCCGGGAGCAGATCCTCGCGCACGTCTGGGACTACACCTTCACCGGCAACGCCAGCGTGCTGGAGACGTACATCAGCTACCTGCGCCACAAGGTCGACGCCGTCGAGCCGCCGCTGATCCACACCGTGCGGGGCGTCGGCTACACCCTCCGCCTCCCGCCGGACCGCTCCGTCTGAATCGGCGGCGTCCCCCAGGGGGTTCCCAGGCGACGCGGAGGAACCGGGCCGATCATCTGGGCATGGACACCACGCCGACCACCCCCACGCCCGGCGCCACCCCGAAGCGTCGGCGCCGCCCCCACCCCGCCCGCCGTGCCCGACAGGTCACCGGGGTGACGAGCGCCCTGGCCGCCCTCGTGCTGACGGGCGCCATGGCCGCCAATGCGGTGAGCACCGGGACGGCCGCCGTTACCGGCACCGTCGAATCGGCCGCGGCGGCGACCTCAGCCTCGGTGAGCGCCACCTCGGCGGCCACGACGTCCGCGGCCGGCAGCGCCACGACGCCGACGACCGCGGCGCCGGCCACGACCACCACCACGGTCCGGAAGCTGACGACGACCACGACGACCGCGTTGTCCCGGTACTCGGCCGCCGCCGCCACCCCGTCCTCGTCGGCGACGACCCGGAGCCATGGCAGCTGAGGAACGCTCGTTCCGGGCAATGGGCAGCGACGCCCACGTCATCGTCGTCGGCGGCCCGGCCGGACTGGCCGACCGGGCCCGGCAGCGGATCGACGATCTCGAGGGGCGCTGGAGCCGGTTCCTGCCCGACAGCGAGACCAGCGAACTGACCCGGCGGACGGGGGAGTGGGTCCGCCTCTCGCCCGACACCGTGCTGCTGGTCGAACGGGCGCTCGAGGCCTGGCGCCTCACCGTGGGGCGCTTCGACCCCACCGTGCTCGGCGCCGTCATCCGGGCCGGCTACGACCGCAGCTTCGAAGCGCTCGACCCGAGCCGGGCCGGCGGCAGCCCGCTCACGGTGGGCGCGGCCGGGATCGAGGTCGACGGCGACCGGGTCCGGCTTCCGTCCGGGGTGGGCTTCGACCCCGGGGGCATCGGCAAGGGCCTGGCCGCCGACCTGGTGGTGGCCGAGACCCTCGCCGCCGGCGCGGCCGGCGCCTGCGTGAACCTGGGCGGCGACCTGCGCGTGGCCGGCCGCCCCCCGGAGGGCCCGTCCTCCGGGAGCTCTCCCGGCGAGACGGCCTGGACGGTGGCCGTCGACCATCCCGGCGCGCCGCAGCCGCTGGCCCTCCTCGGACTGCGGGACGGCGCCGTGGCGACCTCCACGACGCTGCGGCGCCGCTGGACGGCGCAGGGGCAGGAGCGCCACCACCTCATCGATCCCTGGACCGGCGCACCGTCGACCACCGACCTCACCCTCGCCGCCGTGGTCACCGTCGACGCCTGGGTGGCCGAGGTGCTGGCGAAGGCGGTGCTCCTGCGGGGCTCGGCCCAGGCCTTCGACCTCGTGGCCGGCCTCGGCGCCGACGCCCTGACCGTCGATCGGGGGGGCGCCGTCCGGGCCACCCCGGGCCTGGCCGCCTTTCTCGGCGGCCGGCCCCTTCCCGTCAGTCTGTCGGCCCTCAGGCTGCCGGAAGGCTGAGGCGGACCTCGGCGCCGCTCCCGGGCCGGTTGGCGGCGGCCACCGTGCCGCCGTGGGCGCCCACGATGGCGGCCGTGATGGCCAGCCCCAGCCCCATCCCGCCCCCCCGACCCGGATCGCGGGTGTAACGGTCGAAGGCCTGGGGGAGCAGCGCCTCGTCGAAGCCCGGCCCGTCGTCGGCCACCGTCACCTCGACCGCTGCCGCCTGCTCGTCGACCGTCACGGTGACCTCCCGGGCGGCGTAGCGGACGGCGTTGTCGACCACGTTGAGAACGGCCCGTTGCAGAGCCGACTCGTCGCCGTTGACCACCCCGTTCCCGGAGCACCGGACGTGCACACCCCGGGTCTCGGCCCGTCGGGCGACGGCCCGGGCCGCCCTTTCCACCACCGTCTCGAGGTCGACCGGCGAGTCGCCGGCGGCCAGGGTCCCGCTCCGGGAGCGGGCCAGGACCAGGAGGTTGTGGGCCAGCTGCTCGAGGCGTTCCACTTCGTCGAGCACCGAGTCGAGGGCCGCCCGGAGCGGGTCGCCGGCGACCAGGCGGGAGCGGGCCAGCTCGAGCTCGCCCCGCACGATGGCGATCGGGGTGCGCAGCTCGTGGCTGGCGTCGTCGAGAAAGGCCCGTTCCCGGGCCGCGGCGTCGTCGATCCGGTCGAGCATGGCGTTGAGCCGGGCGGCGAGGGCCCGCAGCTCGGCGCCGCCGCCCGAGATCGCCAGACGCTCGCCGGGCTCCCGGGCGGAGATCGTGTCGGCCTGCTCGATCATCGACCGGACCGGTTTGAACATCGCCCCCGTCAGCAGCCAGCCACCGACGGCCACGGCCAGGGCCAGGATCGGCAGGCCCAGCGTGAGGGCGCGCTCCAACTCGTCTTCGAGCCGGCGCGACTCGTCGAAGCTGGTCCCCGTCACCAGGGCCAGCCGGCGGTCCCCGACGTCGACGCGCAGCGCCAGCACCCGGACGGGGGCGCGGCCGCCGTGCGGCTTCGGAATGGAGGTCTGGCGCCGGACGGCCGTGCCGAGCCGGATGACCTTGTCCGCTCCGGCCGGGCCGATGAGCGCCCGGTCGTTCCCCGGGAATGACGACGAGGCCACGATGCGCCCGTCCGGCCCCAGCACCTGGGCGATGGCGTCGGACGGCGGCATCAGCTCGGGGTTCGGCCCGGAGACGACCGCCGGGCCGGCGGAGGCCACCCGTTGCGCCAGGCCGGTGGCCACCGGGACGAGCCCCTCGTCGATGGCGATGGCCAGCTGGCGCCGGGCCTGGTGGAGGAGCAGGGCCCCGAAGCCGGCCGCCAGCACCGTGGTGGTCAACCCGAAGATCAGACCCAGCCGGACCCGTAGGGTCCGGGGCCGCAGCGTCACTGCGGGCGCGTCAGGCGTTGAGGCGGTAGCCCACGCCCCACACCGTCTCGATCGATTCCTTTCCGAAAGGCCGGTCGACCTTGTCCCGCAGGTACCGGATGTAGACGTCGACGACGTTGGAGTCGCCCTCGTAGGCGAAGTCCCAGGCGTGCTCCAGCAGCGTCGCCCGCGACAGCACCTCCCCGGGCCGGCGCATGAACAGCTCCAGCAGCGAGAAGCCCTTCGGGCTCAGCTTCACCGGGGTGCCGGACCGGCTCACCTGCCGGGTGGCGGGGTCGAGCTCGAGGTCGCCGACGATGAGCCGGGTCGGCCGCTCGGTGGCCTGGCGGCGGACCAGCGCCCGCAGCCGGGCCGAGAGCTCCTCGAAGGAGAACGGCTTCGGGAGGTAGTCGTCGGCGCCGGCGTCGAGGCCGTTCACCCGGTCCGTCACGGAATCGCGGGCGGTGAGGAGCAGGATCGGAGCCCACCGGCCCTGCGACCGGAGGGTGCGGCACACCTCGAAGCCGTCGGGCGGCGGGATCATCACGTCGAGCACGATGGCGTCGTAGTCGCACTCCGTCGCCATCCACAGCGCTTCGCGCCCGTTGTCGACGCTGTCGACGGCGTGGCCCTCGCGCTGCAGGGCGGCCTGCAGCAGCCGGGACATCTTCGGCTCGTCTTCGACCACGAGCAGCCGCACGGCACCTCCGCTTGGTCGGCGGGCCCTTTCGGGCGGGGGGGGTTCTCTCCCATTCTCCCGGAAGATGTCCTCAACCTGCAGCAACGTTGAACAATCGGTGGTCTTCGGGCCGTTCGGCAGGTCTCGCCGTTTGGGTGGCGAATCGGTCTCCCTGAGCAGATGGTGCCACGTCGCGCCGTTTTGGGCCGCCGAAGGGGGATACGGGCATGAAGGCGAGGCTCGGGCGGTTTCGCCACCTGACCCTGACCGGAGCAGTGCTCGTCGCCACCCTGGGCCTCAACCTCGTGCCGAAGGCCCCGGCGGCCACCCCGCCGACTCCGCCGCCGCCGACGGCGTTCAGCTTCGCCGGGGGCGGCGACATGGGGTTCAACCCCATCGCGGCCGGCGTCCTCAAGGGCATCGCCGGCGCCGGCGTCGACTTCTCGCTGCACTTCGGCGACATGGCCTACGACCAGATCTATCCCGAGCAATCCTGGTGTGACTACATCAAGGACCCGCAGAACGGTGTCGGCTCCGCCTTCCCCTACGAGATCGTCGCCGGCGGCCATGACATGGGCAGCGGGCCGGGTCCGGCCGGCCAGTACCGCACGGTCATCGACAAGTACCTCCCCTGCGTGCCCGACCACATGGGCAGCACCGGTGCCTACGGCAAGGAGTACTACTTCGACCACCCGGCGGCCGCGCCGCTGCTGCGGGTCATCATGATCTCCCCGTCGATGACGATGCCGGACGGGACGAAGTACGACTACTCGCCCGGCACGGCCCACTACCAGTGGGTGTCCGACGCCATCGACGGCGCCCGGGCGGCCGGCATCCGGTGGGTGGCGGTCGGGATGGCCCGGGACTGCATCTCGGCCGGCGAGAAGAGCTGCGAGATCGGCCTCGACCTGTTCAACCTGCTGGTGAACAAGCGGGTCGACCTCATCCTTCAGGGCCACGAGCACGGCTACGAGCGGTCCCGGCAGCTGGCCACCGGGCCCGCCTGCGCCGCCATTCCCGTCGACCGGGTCGACCCCGCCTGCTTCGCCGACGACGGCACCGGCAACACCTACGGCAAGGGGGCGGGGCCGATCGTCGTGGTCGCCGGCACCCTCGGGATCGGCCTGCGGCCGATGAACCCGAACGACACCGAGGCCGGCGACTTCGCCACGATGATGGGGTCGAACATCAACCCCTCCCACGGTTTCATGAAGTACACGGTGACCGCCGACCGTATCGAGGCCCAGTTCGTCCGCACCTCGAAGGGCACCTTCGCCGACCAGTTCGCCATCGTCGACCCCAACCCGGGGACGTTCGCCCCGCCGGCCACCTTCACACCCCCGCCCACCACCACCGCGCCGCCGACCGTTTCGTCGGTGGCTCCGGCGCTCGCCCCGCCCGCCGCCGGGTCGCGGCCGGGCTACTGGATGCTGGGCGGCGACGGGGCGGTGTACCCGTTCGGTGAGGCCAGCGGCGTCGGGGCGCCGTCCACGCCGGTGGGCCGGTCGGCCGTCGACCTCGAACCGACCCCGTCCGGCAACGGCTACTGGGTGCTCGACGACCGCGGCACGGTGGACGCCTTCGGCGACGCCCCGCCCTACGGCGGAGTCCCTGCCGCCGTCCTGGCTCCGGGCGAGATCCCCACGAGCCTGTCGGCGACGCCAACCGGGCAGGGCTACTGGGTCTTCACGAACCGGGGCCGGGCCGTGTCGTTCGGCGACGCCCGGTTCCTGGGTGACGTGTCGGCACTGACCCTCAACGGTCCCGTCCTCGACTCGGTGGCGACACCGAGCGGGCAGGGGTACTACATGGTCGCCTCGGACGGGGGCATCTTCGCCTTCGGCGACGCCCGCTTCGCCGGTTCGATGGGCGGCCGGCACCTGAACGCGCCGGTGCAGTCGCTCGTGCCCGACGGGGACGGCGCCGGCTACTGGCTGGTGGCCTCCGACGGCGGCATCTTCGCCTTCGAGGCTCCGTTCAAGGGGTCGATGGGCGGGACGGCGCTGGCCAAGCCGGTGACCGGCATGGTCCGCTACGGCGACGGCTACCTCATGGTCGCCGAGGACGGCGGCGTCTTCGACTTCTCCAGGCTGCCGTTCGTCGGTTCGCTCGGCGGCCGGCCGCCGGCCCGACCGAT
>JAUZEY010000577.1 GCA_030838785.1 Actinomycetota bacterium
TCCCGGGGAGAAGCACGGGCACGTCCGGGCCCGGGCACCGGTACGGCGTTCCGTCCCCGCAGACGCCGTTGCGGATGTAGCTCGGCACGTCGGTCCACCGGCCGACGTAGAACCCCAACGGCGCGCTGATGACGCCGTAGGCGGCCTGGGCGACGGTGGCGAAGCCGATGACGGCCAGCAGGCTGACGGCGGTGCGCCGCCACCCCGGACCATGGACCCGTTCCAGGCCGCGCTCCACGAAGACCCGTCCCCGGTCGTCCTTGAGGAAGAGCAGGGTGGCCAGCGCCGTCTGCGTCCCGCCCCACGCCAGCACCTCGGTGAGCGGGATCGCCGCCCGGCCGCCGTGCCACAGCGTGACGGCCGGGATGCCGTTCCACACCAGCCAACCGGTGTGGATCAGCAGGTCCTCCACGGCGAAGACGACGGCGGACAGGAACAGCCACGCCACCAGGACGAGGCCGGCGGTGCCCATCCGGGGTCGACGGACCCGCACCGCCCCCATGAGCTTGGCGCCGGCGACGGCGGCCAGGATCGAGGCGGTGTAGGACGGCAGGTTGATGCCGAGGGCGAAGGGCAGGTTCCCGCCCCGACGGCTGATCCAGCCCGGGATGTGCCCCGCCCACGACCCGAAGTTGATGTAGTACGAGTTGAACATGTACTGGGGCCGGAAGTAGTTGGCCATGGGGTCCATCCACATCACGGCCAGCCAGGCGATGGCGATCTTCGCCTCCAGCGTGAGGCGGCGCCGGCGGACGCAGGTGCGCACGACGAAGACGACGGCGACGAGCGCTCCCGCTAGAAAGGCGCCCTGGAGGATCCAGGCCCAGGTCTTGTCGTGGCCGGGAACGGGATCCCGGCCCGTCGTCACGGCCCGGAAGTCGTCGGACAGCACCCACGACGTGTAGATCCAGGCCTGGAGCGCCACCGCCGCCGCGCCCAACGACGCCCACCACAGGACGGGCCGGGCCCGGCGGGGCGTGGCGGCGGGACCGGCCGTGGTCGGCTGGGATCCGAGTGTCTCGCCCGAGGCGATCAGGGTGGCGCTCATGCCAGTGCCAGCAGGCCCATCTGCTGCAGGATCGAAGCCGCGTTGTAGTAGTCGCGATGGCTCACGATCTTGCCGCCGGCGACGTCGCCGACCGAGATGCCGCGCAGGCTCACGACGTTGGGGCTGGGCGGGAACTCGCCCCAGGCCTTCACCAGTTGGAAGTGCATCGTCCATTCCACGGCGAACGTCGTGTCGGTGGTGGTGAAGGCGTGGAGATCGGCGCGGAAGGCGTCCACGTCGATGACGTCGAAGAAGCTCTGCCAGAAGGCCTCGACCGCGTCCCGACCGGGGAAGGTCTGCCCCACACCGTGATCGGCGTAGTCCACGTCGTCGGCGTAGTGGGCGCAGGCCCGGGAAACGTCCTTGCCGACAAAGGCCTTCCACCATCCTTCGGCCACGGTCTGAGCGGTCGGATCAGGCATGGTGTGCTCCTCTCTTCGGGGCCAGGGTCGCGTGATCGTAAGCAGCTGCGTCAGCTACTGTCAATCAAATGGCAGTCAATGACAAGATTCTCCTCATCTACGGCGCCAACGGCTTCACCGGCGCCCTGACGGCGCGGCGAGCGGTCGGGTGGGGGATGCGGCCCGTGCTCGGCGGGCGGGACGGGCGGGCCGTGGGGGCGCTGGCCGCGGAGCTCGGGCTGGAGAGCCGCACCGCGCCGCTCACCGATCCCGGTGCGCTGGACGGGATGCTCGAAGGCGTCGACGTCCTCCTCAACTGCGTTGGGCCGCCGACGGTCGTGCCGCCGCTGGTGCAGGCGGCACTGCGGACGGGGACGCATTACCTCGACATCGCCGGGGACTGCGAGTACGTCTACAGCCTCGACCGCCACGCCGAAGCGGCGCGGGTCGCCCTCTGTCCGATGGCCGGCTATGACCTCGTCCCCAACGATGTCCTGGCCGTGCGGCTCAAGGAACTGCTGCCCGATGCCACCCACGTCGACGTCGGCGTGCTGGCCGGGGGGGCGTCTCAGGGCTCGTCCGAGACCGTGCTCGTCCTGTTGCGCGACAAGGGCACCCAGGTCCGGGAGGACGGGCTGCTGCGCATGGTGCCGTTCGGGTCGCGACGGCTCAGCTTTGACGGCCCCGACGGCCGGCATGACGGCTACCTGTTCCCGTTTCCGGACCCCTACACGCTCTGGCGCAGCACCGGGATCCCGAACATCGCGGCCTACGTCAGCAGCGCCGAACTGTCGGCCGCCACCGTCCGGGTCACACGCTGGGTCGAGCCGCGGCTGACGAACCGGACGGTGTTCCGGCTCGCCCGCTGGGGTGCCCGCCGGCGGCCGTCGGTCAACCGCACCGGTGAGCCCGCCGACCAGCGCTCGCTGGTCTGGGCCCGGGTGCGCAACGGGCGGGGCGGGACGGTCGAGGGCTGGATCGAGACGCCGCCGGGTTACGGGTCCACCGCTGCTCTGTCACTGCTGTGCGCCCGCCGGTTACTGACCGGGAACCATCCCGTCGGGGCCTGCACGCCGGCCAGCCTGGTCGACCTCGACGCGGTGCTCGGACTGCCCGGCTTCCGGGGCAGTGCCAACCTGGCGCCGCCCGGCCGGAGTGGTCGGGGGAGTGGATCGGAGTGGTCGAGGGGGGTGATCGGAGTGGTGGCGACTCCTGACGGGGACTGATCGGCGGTATTGGCTGTCCCCAGGCTCACCGGACGGTGGGCAGGGGGGCATGAGGGCCAGTGCAGACAGCGTTGCCGCCGGGCTGCCTCGACATCCCGGAGCAGGTCAATATCACCGAGCACATCGTCAGCCGCCATGTGCTCCTCGGCCGCGGCGACCAGGTCGCCCTCCGGTGCGCCGGGCGCTCGCTCACGTTCGCCGAGCTCGAGGCCCTCACCGACACGGTGAGCGCATCCCTCCGGGCCGCCGGCGCCGGCCGGGGCGACCGGATCGTCCTCTGCTCGCCGAATTCGCTGGCCTACGCCGCCTGCGTCCTGGGCGCCATGAAGGCCGGTGTCGTCCCCGTGCTCACCGGGCCCGGGACGACCCCGGCGGCCCTGGGCAGGATCGTCGACGACACCGGCGCGGCGTTGGTGCTCACCGATCCTGCGCAACTGGACGAGCTCTGTTCCGGCGACGGGGCCGGAACCGGCGGCGAGCCCGTCCGGGAGGACACGCTGGCCGACGAGCCGGCCTACATCCACTACACGGAGGACGGGCGGCCCGTCGTCCACGCCCACCGCACCGTCATCGGCGCCGGCGACCCGATCCGCTACGGCTTCCTCCGTCTCCGCCCGGGCGACTGCTGCCTGGTGGCCGGGGACCTCACCGCCATGCTGGGATTCGACTTTGCCCTCCTGTTTCCTCTCGCCTCCGGGGCGAGGGCGGTGCTCCACGACGGGCCGGCCACTCCGCGGCGGATCCTGGCCAGCGCCGAGCAGGAGGGGGCGTCGATCCTCGTCGGCGGCCCCGAGTTCTACCGGGGTCTCGTCGACACCGTCGGCGTCGAGCAGCGCTTCGACCTGTCCGGCATCCGCCTGGCCCTGTGCGGGCCGGAGCCGCTGGCCGACTCCGTGTACCACGAGGTCCGGAGTCGGTTCGGCCTCGAGGTCCGGGCCATCACCGGCCACGCCGAAGCCCACGTCTACGCCGTCGACCACCCCGACGTCCCGGTCAAGCGGGGCTCACTCGGCGTGCCGCTGCCCGGCCGGGGAGTGGTCGTCCTGACCGACGACGGCCGGGAAGCCGACATCCGCGAGGTCGGCCGCATCTGTCTGCCGTCCGACGACCCGGCGCTCGCCCTGAGCAACCACCGGAACGGTTGGTACGACAGCGGCGATCTCGCCTACCGGGACGAGGACGGCTACCTCTGGCCCGTCCCCGATCGCGACAACGGAACTACGACGCCCTAAACGGATTAGCACCACGAGGGGGAAATCAATGTCAGGGTCTCGACGAGCGATCGCCGCGTTGGCGCTCCCGCTCCTGATCGGATCGGCCTGCGGGGCCCGGTCCAACGACGGGAAGCAGGCCGCGGCGGCCAAGGCCGCCCAGACGTCGCCCGCCTCCGACAGCGCCGCGGGCCCGGTCGCCGGGAGCGCAGCGGCGGCGGTCCCGTCCGACGCCGCGGGCGCCACCGGTACGGACCAGGCGGCGGCGTCCCCCGGGACCGCCGGCACCGTCGCCAGTGGCGGGGCGGCCTCGCCGTCCGCACCGGCGAGCGGGTCCGGCAAGCCCGCTGCCGCGGCGGTCAATGGCGCGGCCTCGGCCCGGACGGCCAACGGCACTCCGGCTCAAACCGGGTCAGCCTCCTCCGGGACGGGCTCCTCCGGGACGGGCTCCTCCGGGACGGGCTCGAAGAAGGGCCCCGGCGGGGACGGGGGCGGGAGCGCGGGTGCCCCGGTCCCGGCGCCGGGCGGCGGCTCGGCCCCACCCAGCGGGGGTGGCGTCCCCGCGCCCGGTAAGGGCGGCCCCATCACCATCGGCACTGTCGGCACCCAGTCCGGCATCGTCGGCAACGTCTTCGGCTCGGTGGCCAAGGGCGTGCAGGTGTGGGTGGAGGACGTCAACCGCCGGGGGGGCGTGAACGGACATGCGGTCCGCCACATCATCGCCGACGACGGCGGCGACCCGTCCCGCCATCAGGCGCTGGTCAAGCAGCTGGTGGAGGAGAAGGGCGTGATCGCCTTCGTCGGCCAGAACGGCCCCGTCACCGGCGGCGCCAGCGTGACCTACATCAACCAGAAGCGGGTGCCCGTCATCGGCTCCGAGGGCGGCAGCAGCTGGTTCTACGGCAATCCCATGTTCTTCCCCCAGTTCACCCACACCCCCACGCTGGTCACGAGCACCATCGGCGCCGGCGCGTCGGTGTTCACCGGCAAGAGGAAGCTCGGCGTGATCTCGTGCGTCGAGGTGCAGGGCTGTCGTGACTACAACGAGCTCGCCACCGACGCGGCCAAGCCCTTCGGGCTCGAGGTCGTGTACCGGGGCCAGGTCTCGCTCGGGCAACCCGACTTCACCGCCGAGTGCCTCGCCGCCCGCAACGCCGGCGCCGAGATGATGATCCTGGCCGCCGACGCCAACACGATGACCAGGGTGGCCCGCTCCTGCGCCGCTGCCGGGTACAAGCCCAGCTACATGTCGCCCCACTCGGTGACCGACGACGTGCGCAAGGACCCGACCCTCGACGGTCTGGTGGTCGAATCGCCGATGCGGCCCTGGTTCGGCACCGACAGCCCGGCGCAGGCCGAGCTGCACAGGGCCATGGCCAAGGACGCCCCCGGCGAGGAGGTGACCAGCGGCTACGGCGCCGGCTGGGTGGCAGCCAAGCTGTTCGAGCGGGCGGCCCGGAACCTGCCCGAGCCCGGCACCGCCGACGGGGTGCTGGCCGGCCTGTGGTCGATCCAGAACGACGACCTGGGTGGCCTCACCTATCCGCTGTCGTTCGCCAAGGACACCCCGGTGGCCCACAAGGCCTGCTGGTGGCCCGTGCAGGTCGACCACGGCAAGTGGGCCGACCGCAGCGGCGGCCAGGTGACCTGCCGTGGCTAGCCGCCGGGAGGCCCTCACCCTGGCCCTGGCCGTCCTGGTCGGCGGCGGCGCAGCCCTGGCCGCTGCCGGGCCGGCGGGGGCGGACGGAAGTGGCCCGCTGGCTTTTCGGGCCACCGCCGAAGCGGCCGCCGTCCGGATGACCATGACCGTGGCCAACGGCCCCGGCACCAACGACCCCATCGACGTGCCCGGCCCGATCAGCCACGCCGGGGTCAACTCGCTCGGCTCCAGCTCGGCCTTCGCCTCGTTCCCCTACCCCGGCGACGCCGGGGTCACCGTCCCCGGGCTGCTCCCGGCGGTGGTGCCCGGCGCCCCGTCGGTGCCCCCCTACCCCTTCTACGCCAAGTCCGAGTACCCCATCGCGCCGAAGGCGGGGCAGGCGGCCGGCGCGGTCAACCTGTCGGCCGAGAGCACGCAGACCGCCTCCAAGGCCACCGGCTCGGCCGGGCCGCAGGGGGACGGGCCGGGATCGATGAGCTCGGAGGCGTCCGTCGCCGAGGTCGGCGAGAGCGCCGTAGCTACTTCGAAGGCGGTCGTGGCGGCCTTCGTTGCCGGGCCGCTCATGCTCGGCCGGGTGGTCTCGACGGCCTCGGTCACGCTGCTGGCGGACGGAACGCTGCAGCGCAAGACCAGCCTGGAGCTGTCCGGTGTCCGGATCGGCGACCAGACCGTCGGGCTGTCGAGCAACGGGTTCACCGTGCCCGGTGCGGGCGTGCCGTTCCCGGCCGGAGCCCAGGACCAACTGCGGAGCGCCTTGGCGGGCGGCGGAATGACCGTCGAGTTCCTGCCCGAGCGCCAGACGGACGACGGCGTCGTCTCGGCCGGCATGCGCATCCGGCAGGAGCGGGACATGCCCAACGGCCACGACGCCCTCACCTGGGTGATCGGCCAGGCCACGGCGTCGGCCGTCGGCGGGGCCAGCGGCGCCAGCGAGGGCAGCCACGACACCAGTACGGAAACCGCGCTCGGCGATGGCAGAGAGGGGCGGCGCGCATGGGCCTCGTGAAGCGGGCACTGGTCCAGTGGGACCGGGTCGGAGGGCTGGCCCTGGTCCTCGTCGGCCTCGGGGTGCTGATCGCCGGCTGCGCCGGGGTCAGCGCCGCCACCGAGACCGTCGACCAGCTGTCGTACCTGATCTCCGGCGGCATCCTCGGCCTCTTCCTCCTGGGCCTGGGTGGAACGTTGTGGCTGTCGGCCGACCTGCGGGACGAGTGGCGCAAGCTGGACCGGCTCCAGCTGTCGGTCGACGCTCTCCAGGCCACGCTGTCCTCCACCGGTGGCTCTCCGGTCGCCGAAGTCGCCCTGCCCGACACCAACGGCGCCGCCTCCCTGGTCCAGGCATGAGCGGCACCGCCATGTCCCGCGTCGGCGCGACCCAGACCGTCGCGCTGGGTGCGATCCTCGCCGGCTGGTTCGTGGCCGCCGGGCAGCATTCGTCGTCCGACGTCTGGCCGTGGCTGGCGCTCTGCCTGGCCGGACTCGGCCTGTCCCTGATGACCAATGCGATGGCGCTCTTCACCCTTCGTCGGCGGATCATCCGGCGCTTCCCCGCTTTGACACTCACGTCCGCCGCGGCCCCGGACAGGGCCGGCGGGGAGCCCGTGTCCGGTGACGGCATGACGTTGTTCCACCGGCCCGACTGCATCCTGGTGACGGGGAAGAACGTCGAGGCCCACCGGGGCGACGGCCGCCAGCCCTGCGGGATGTGCAGGCCGTGAAGGACCTTCTGCCCTTCGTCGTCGTCGGTATCACCAGCGGGTCGGTCTACGGCTTGGCCGGCGTGGGGCTCGTCCTCACCTACAAGACCTCCGGGGTCTTCAACTTCGCTCACGGCGCCGTCGCCGCCGCGGCCGCCTACGGTTTCTACGACCTCCACGTGACACACGGACTGGCCTGGCCGCTGGCTGCCCTCCTGTGCGTCGGGGTCCTGTCGCCGCTGCTCGGTCTGGCCATCGAGCGCCTGGCCCGCTACCTGGCCGACGCCCGGCCCGTCTACACGATCCTGGCCACCGTCGGCCTCATGCTGGCCATCCAGGGCTTCCTCAGCTGGAAGTACGGCGCCACGACCCGGGGCATCCCCCAGTTCCTGCCGGCGGGGAGCGTGCGCCTCGGCGGCGTCGACGTCGCCTACTCCCAGATCATCACGGTGGCCATCGGCGCCATCGCCTCGGCCGCCCTGTACGTCTTCTTCTCCACCCGCCGCCTCGGGATCGCCATGCGCAGCGTGGTCGACGACGCCGGGCTCCTCAGCCTGGCCGGCACCAACCCCACCCGGGTCCGCAGCGCCGCCTGGATCATCGGCACCGCCTTCGCCGGCCTGTCGGGGATCCTCATCGCCCCGACCATCGGCCTCGACGCCGTGCTCATCACCCTGCTCGTCGTGCAGGCCTTCGGGGCCACCGCCATCGGCGGGTTCTCCAGCCTGCCGCTGACCTACATCGGCGGCCTGGCCATCGGCGTCGCCGCCGCCCTGGCCACCAAGTTCGTGGCCACCCGCCCGGCGTTCGGCGGGCTGCCGGCCAGCATCCCGTTCATCGTGCTCTTCCTCTCGCTGCTGCTGCGACCCAAGGGCCTGTTCACCGCCGCGGTGGCCAAGACCAAGGTCGGCGGCCGCACCGACGAGCGGCCCGACCGGCGGCCGCTGGTCATCGGCGCCGGCGTCCTCACCCTCGGTTTCCTGCTGGTGGCACCCAACCTCGTCGGGGCCCGGCTGCCGCTGTACTCGACGGCGCTGGTCTTCGTGCCCATGTTCCTGTCGCTGGCCCTGCTGGTGTGGACGTCGGGCCAGATCTCCCTCTGCCAGGCCGCCTTCGCCGCCGTCGGGGCGACCACGTTCTCCCACCTGGCCCACGGCCTCGGCCTGCCCTTCCCGATTGCGCTGCTCGGAGCCGGGCTGGCCGTCGTTCCGCTGGGAGCGCTGCTGGCCGTACCGGCCATCCGCCTCTCCGGTGTGTACCTGGCGCTGGCCACCTTCGGGTTCGGTGTGCTCATGGAGCGGGTCGCCTACCCGACGGCCTTGATGTTCGGCCGGACGGGCCTGCGGGTCGCCCCCCGCCCGGACCTCGGGCTGCTGTCGACGGCCTCCGACAAGGGGTTCTACTACGTGGTGTTGGCCCTGGCCGTGGCGGCCTGCGGCGCCGTGGCCCTCGTCGCCCGCAGCCGGCTGGGCCGGTTGCTGCGGGCCATGTCCGACTCGCCGGTCTCTCTCCTCACCCACGGCGTCAACGTCAACGCCACCCGGGTCATCGTGTTCTGCATCTCGGGGTTCCTGGCCGGGATCACCGGCGCGCTGTTCGCCGCCCAGCTCGGCAACGTCGCCCCGGCGGCGTTCGGGATCCTCCAGTCCCTGCTGTGGCT
>JAUZEY010000005.1 GCA_030838785.1 Actinomycetota bacterium
GCGCTGGCGGGCGCCTCCGGCCCGGCGCGGACCTCGGGCGCACCGCCGACTACATCGCCCGGATGGTGCTGTCGTGCATCGGGGCCTCCGGCGTCTACGACTTCGACGACCCCGCCGAAGTCCGGCTCCTGGTCCGGGAGCAGATGCTGGCCGGCGTCCTCGCTCCGGGCGCGATTCTCTCCCCCCGCCCTTGACGATGAGACAAATTCAGTCTTAGCATCTCACGCATGACCGCTGAGCCGATCTCCTCGACGCCGGAGGTGACGGCGAAAGTGGTGGACGGGGCGTTGCGGGCCATCGCCCGCTTCGGGCTCACGAAGCTGACCGTCGACGACGTCGCCCGCGAAGCGGGAATCTCGAGGGCCACGCTCTACCGCTACTTCCCCGGGCGGGGCGCGGTTCTCGCCGCCGTGGTGCAGGCGGAGACGGAGCGGCTGCAGCGGGGCCTCGACGAGGCCCTCGGCGAGGTCGCGACCCTCGCCGAGGCGCTGGCCGCGGTGGGCGGCTTCGGGGCCCGGGCGTTCACCGGCCACGAGGCCCTGCAGCACCTCCTGGCCACGGAGCCGGGCACCGTGCTGCCCCATCTCTGCTTCGCCGGCGCCGACAGCCTGCTCGGCGTCGCGGCGGCCCGGATCGCACCGCACCTGTGCCGCTTCATGGGGCCGCTCGAGGCCCGGCGGACGGGGGAGTGGCTGGCCCGGATCGTCCTCTCCTACGGCCTCGCCCCCCCGCCCGGGTCCGCCGAGAGCGCCGTGGTGGGTGTCGTGCGGGAGTTCGTCATTCCGGCCGCCGAGGAGCGGTCCGATCAGACAGGAGGTTGACGCCATGGCTGCCACGTCTTCTGACGGCCGCCGCACCGACGAGGATCTGATCGGCCGAGCCGACCTCAACGACGTCGAGGCGATCCTGGCTGTCGTCAACACCGACACCGACAGCCGGTTCCACGATGTCGGCGCCGACGTCGACACCCGCTTCACGTGGGACTACGAGCGGGCCCGTCCGAAGCTCGGCAAGCTCTACGAGAAGGCGAAGCTCACGCAGTGGAACGCCAACGACCTGCCCTGGGCGACCGACGTCGACCAGGAGGCGGTGGTGATGGCCAACGCCGCCCTCAGCGCCAGCAGCGGGCTGGCCCCGATGATGGATCTGAGCGGGACGCCGTTCGCCTCCTGGGGCGACAAGGAGTGGGTGGAGTTCGGCGTCGAGTCGCAGAACTGGACGCTGTCGCAGTTCCTCCACGGCGAGCAGGGCGCCCTCGTCTGCACCGCCCGGATCGTCGAGACGGTCCCGTGGATCGACGCCAAGTACTACGCCGCCACCCAGGTGATGGACGAGGCCCGCCACGTCGAGGTGTTCTCCCGTTACCTCGACGAGAAGCTGTCGGGCCATTACCCGATCAACGCCCACCTGCAGATGCTCCTCGACGACATCATCGCCGACTCCCGGTGGGACATGACCTATCTCGGGATGCAGATCATGGTCGAGGGCCTGGCGCTGGCGGCCTTCGGCTTCATCACCCAGATGACGACGGAGCCACTGCTCAAGGCGCTGCTCCGCAACGTGATGGCCGACGAGGCCCGCCACGTCGCCTTCGGCGTGCTGTCGCTGCAGGAGTTCTACGGGCAGCTCTCCGCCGCCGAGATCCGGGAGCGCCAGGAGTTCGCCTTCGAGGCCGCGGTGCGCATGCGGGACCGGTTCCTCCAGCAGGAGGTGTGGGAGCGCATGGGCGTCGACGTCCGCCAGGCGACCCAGTTCCTGCTCCAGACCCCCGAGCGTGACGTCTTCCAGAGCATGCTGTTCTCCAAGATCGTGCCGAACTGCCGCAAGCTCGGTCTCCTTGACGCCGCCGACGGCTGGCTGCGGGAGCGCTTCACCGAACTCGGCGTCATCCAGTTCGAGCACTGGGAGGACACGGCCGAGGAGCTTGCCGTCGCGTAAAGGCTGGCTCAACCGGGCAGGACTTCGCCCGGAGCGGGCGAAGGTGTGTCTGCGTGGACGACCGTCGCCCCTCCCGGCAACACCTCGTACCCCGGCTGGCTGCGCTCGTGGCGCTGGCGGCCGGGGTGGTGGTGCTGTGGCGCCACGACGCCGTGGCGGGAGCGCTGGTGCTGGTCGGTTCGGCGGCGGTGGTCCGGCTGGTGACCCGGCGCGGCTCGCGGGCGGTCCGCCGCAGCGTCCTGACGCTCGTCGGGGGCGCGACCGTCCTGGCGCTGGTCAGCGCCCTGGTCCTGGCCGTGCCGCTCCGCCCGGTCAAGCCCCGCGGGCCGCTGCTGGTCACCGCGCCGGATGGCGCGCCGGCGGGTCCGGCTCCCGCGGCTCCGGCGGCTCCGGCGGCTCCGGCGACTCCGGCGGCGACGGTCCTCGGCTTCGTCGCCCCTGACTACGGCGACGCCGGCGCCGCCATCGACCACGCCGGCCCGCTCGTCTCGGCCGTGGCCGCCACCGGCGTCACCCTCGGGCGCGAACCGGGCACCATCGCCGTCCGGTCGGCCGGCGACGCGCTGGCCCGGGCGCACCTCCACGGCGCCACCGGGATGGCCGTCGTGTCCAACTACGACGGCGCCGAGTTCAACGGCCAGCGGGCGGCCACCGTGCTGGCCTCGGCCTCGGCCCGTCGCCGGCTCGTGGCCGCCCTCGTCGCCGAACTCGACCGCCGCGGCTGGGACGGCATCGTTCTCGACCTCGAGCGCCTCCCCGTCTCGGCCCGGGAGGCGTACCCGGCGCTCGTCGCCGACCTCAACCGCGCCGCCGGCGACCGGCCCGTCCTCGTGGCCGTCCCCGCCCAGGACCAGGCGATCCCCGGAAGCGCCGGCGCCTACGACCTGGCCGCCATCGGCGCCGCCGCCGACCAGATCGTGTGGATGGCCTACGACCAGCATTCGACCGGGAGTGGTCCCGGGCCGGTGGCGGGGCTGCCCTGGGTGCAGAGGACCCTGGATGTGGCCACGGCGGCGATCCCGGCCGACAAGCTGCTGCTCGGCGTGGCCGGCTACGGGTACGCCTGGACGGGGGCCGGCCCGGCCCGGGATCTCACGGTGCCCGAGGCGCAGGCCCTGGCGGCCCAGCCGGGATCGACCGCCGACTTCGACCCGGTCGAGCAGGAGTGGCGGGTCCGGGCCGCCGACGGCACCGAAGCCTGGTACGCCGACGCCCGCAGCACGGCCGCCAGGGCCGCGCTGGTGGCCGACCGCCACCTCGCCGGTATCGCCGTGTGGCGACTCGGGGCCGAGGACCCGGCCGCGCTGTCATCGCTGCCCTTCCCTCCCCGGCGGCCGGCCGGCGTCCTCCCCGGCGGCGGCGCCGAGGTCGTCCGGGCCAACGGGGTCGTGGCGCTGACGTTCGACGACGGCCCCGACCCCCGGTTCACGCAGCCGATCCTCGACGTCCTCCACCGCTACCACGTCCCCGGGTCGTTCTTCGTGATCGCCAACCAGGCCCAGGACCATCCGGAGCTGGTCCGCCGCGAGGTCCGGGGCGGCCACGTCGTGGCCAACCACACGTACTCGCACCTCGACCTCTCGACGCTCCCGAAGCCCCGGGCGGAGGCTGAGATCCTGGGCGGGGCGGCGGTGGTCGAGGGCATCACCGGCCGCAAGCCGGCGCTGTTCCGGGCACCATTCGGCGACGGGGACGCCCGGGCCGGCACCGAGGGCGCCGACGCCCTGGCCGCCGACCTCGGCCTGCATCCGGTCCGGTGGAACGACGACTCCGGCGACTGGCACCGCCCGGGCGTCGACGCCATCGTCGACCGCGTGTTGACCGGTGCCTCGGCCAGCACGATCGTCCTCCTCCACGACGGCGGCGGCGATCGCTCCCAGACGGTCGCCGCCCTGCCCCGCATCATCGAGGGTCTGCAGGCCCGGGGCTTCGCCTTCACCACCGTCGACCGGCTCGTGGCGGACGTCACGAGCCCGTACCTGCCCCGGACCGGAGCGCTCTCCCAGGCCCGCGGCGTCGGCGTCATCGCCGCCTTCCGGCTGCAGATGGCCGCCCGGCACGTGTTCCTCGCCCTGCTGGCGCTGGTCGCCGTGGCGTCGCTGTGGCGCATCCTGGCCGGCGCGGTGCTGGCTCTGGCACAGCGCCGCCGGGCGAGACGGAGAGCGGTCCGGCCGTCGGCCGGCGCGGCGGCGGTGACCTTCACCGTGGTGGTCCCGGCCCACAACGAGGAGCGGGTCATCGCCAAGACGCTGGCCGCCCTCGACCTGGCCCGGGGCCCCGAGGTCGAGGTGATCGTCGTGGACGACGGCTCGTCCGACGCCACCGCCGAGATCGCCGGCTCCTTCCGGGTCCGGGTGATCAGCCAGGCCCCGGCCGGGAAGGCCGCCGCCCTCAACACCGGCATCGCCGCCGCCCGCGGGGAGGTCATCGTCGTCCTCGACGCCGACACCGTTCTCGATCCCGACTTCCTCGACGCGGTGGCGTCCCACTTCGCCGACCCCGCCGTGGGGGCGGTGGCGGGCAACGTCAAGGTCGGCAACCGGGGCTCGCTCCTGGCCCGCCTCCAGGCCCTGGAGTACGTCGTCAGCCTCGACATCGACCGCCGGGCGCAGGAGATGCTCGGCGTCGTCGCCGTGGTCCCCGGCGCCGC
>JAUZEY010000059.1 GCA_030838785.1 Actinomycetota bacterium
AGAACCTGGCCCTCGGCCGGCCGGACGCCAGCGACGACGAGATCGCCGAGGCCCTCAGCGTGGCCCAGGCCGACTTCGTGCATGACCTGCCCTGGGGGCTGACCACCCGGGTCGGCGAACAGGGCCTGTCCCTGTCCGGTGGGCAGCGCCAGCGGCTCGCGCTGGCCCGCGCGGTCCTCGGCAAGCCCCGGGTGTTGGTCCTCGACGATCCGCTCTCCGCCCTGGACGTCTACACCGAGGCGCTGGTCGAGGAGGCGCTGGCCCGGGTGCTGCACGGCACGACGGCGCTGATCGTGGTGCACCGGCCGTCGACCGTGGCACTGGCCGACCGGGTCGCGCTGCTGTCCGACGGCGAGATCGTGGCCGTCGGCACGCACTCCGAGCTGCTTGCCACGGTGCCCGAATACCGCGCGGTCCTGTCCGCCTCCGCCGACATGGAGGACGCTGTCTCATGAGCGAGCGTCAGCGAGCTCATCGTGGGCTCAGTGCCTTGGTGCCTCATGTGGTCGCGGAGCGAAGCGGAGCGGGCGCATGAGTGCTGATGTTGACACCTGGCGGGGGCGGGCCGCCGAGGAGGACGCCGAGCGCACCGAGGCGGAACGCGGTTCGGCGGTCCGGCTCCGGGCCAGCTCCCGGGTGCTGCTCGGCGCGCTGTTGCGGCCACATCGCCGGAGCCTGCTCTGGATCGTCGCGCTGCTCCTGCTCCAGAGCGTCGCCGAGATGGCCGGCCCCTTCCTGGTGAAGCTGGGGATCGACGACGGTATCCCGCCGCTGCTGCGGCATCCGCGCGACTACGGGGTGCTGATCGGCGTGGCGGTGGCCTTCGTGCTCACCGCGATCGCGGCCTACTTCGGCAAGCGCGGCTTCGTCACCCTGTCCGGCCGGATCGGCCAGGCCATGCTGTTCGACCTCCGCAACCGGGTCTACCGGCACTTCCAGCGCCTCTCGGTCGGGTTCCACGAGCGGTACACGTCCGGCCGGATGATCTCCCGGCTGACCAGCGACATGGACTCCATCTCCGAACTCTTCGACGGGGGCGTCGAAGACCTGGTGCTCTCCGTGCTTTCGGTGTTCAGCGTCGCGGTGGTGATGCTGTTGCTGGACGTCCCGCTGGCGCTGGTCACGCTCGTGTTGTTCCCGATCCTGCTGTGGCTCACCCGCTGGTTCCAGCGCTCCTCGGCGATCGCCTACCGCCGCACCCGCGAGGCGGTGGCGCTGGTCATCGTGCACTTCGTCGAGTCGATGGGCGGCATCCGGGCGGTACAGGCGTTCCGTCGCGAGAAGCGCAACGAGGAGATCTTCGAGGCGGTCAACCGCAACTACCGCGACGCCAACGTCGCCGCGATGCGGCTGATCGCGATCTTCTCGCCGGGCATCAAGCTGATCGGCAACGTCACGATCGCGATCGTCCTCACCTACGGCGGCTACCGCGTCATGCACGGCCAGACCCAGATCGGTGTACTGGCCGCGTTCCTGCTGTACCTGCGCAAGTTCTTCGACCCCATGCAGGACCTCTCGCAGTTCTACAACTCACTCCAGTCGGCGACCGCCGCGCTGGAGAAGCTGTCCGGGGTACTCGACGAGCGCCCCGGGGTTCCGGAGCCCACCACACCGACGGCGTTGCCCGCGCCGCGCGGCGCGGTCGACCTCACCGGCGTCGCCTTCGGCTACCGCCCCGACCGGCCGGTGCTGCCCACCCTCGACCTGCACATCCCGGCCGGGCAGACGGTCGCGCTGGTCGGCGCGACCGGAGCCGGCAAGACCACGGTCGCCAAGCTGGTCTCCCGCTTCTACGACCCGACCGCGGGCGTGGTCCGGCTCGACGGCGCCGACGTGCGTGCGGTCGCCGATGAGGAGCTGCGCCGGGCGGTGGTGATGGTGACCCAGGAAAACTACCTGTTCTCCGGTACGGTCGCGGACAACATCCGGTTCGGCCGGCCGCCCGCCACCGACGAAGAGGTGGTCGCCGCCGCGCGGGCGATCGGCGCCGACGGCTTCATCCGGGCGCTGCCCGAGGGGTACGAGACGGATGTCCGCAAGCGCGGCGGCCGGCTGTCCGCAGGTCAACGGCAGCTCGTCGCGTTCGCCCGGGCGTTCCTCGCCGACCCGGCGGTGCTGATCCTCGACGAGGCCACCTCGTCCCTGGACATCCCGTCGGAGCGCCTGGTCCAGCGGGCGCTGCGCACGATCCTCGCCGAGCGCACCGCGATCGTCATCGCCCACCGACTGTCCACAGTGGAGATCGCCGACCGGGTACTGGTCCTGGAGGGCGGCCGGATCGTCGAGGACGGACCGCCGAGCGAGCTGATCTCCGGCGGCGGCCGCTACGCCACCCTGCACCAGCAATGGCTGGACAGCCTGGTGTGAGCGGCCTGCGACCGGGGCTCCTGGATCGTCGGGGGCTCTGGATCGTCGGAGGGCCCTGGATCGTCGGAGGGCTCTGGATCTTGGACGCTGGCGCCCCCTCGTGGGGGTGATGGCGTCCAAGATCGGGGCTGATTTCGTTCGCCGCGTACCGGGGCGAGACCTAGCATCGGGGGATGACTAGTCCGGAGTGGCGTTCCCTGGATGGGCTGGAGGCCCACTGGGGGCGCAGGTGGCAGGAGGAGGGCACGTACACGTTCGACCGGTCGAAGGAGCGGGCGGACGTGTACGCGATCGACACGCCTCCGCCGACCGTATCCGGGTCGCTGCACATGGGCAGCGTCTACTCCTTCACGCAGACCGACCTCGTCGCGCGCTTCCAGCGGATGCGCGGCAAGGCGGTCTTCTACCCGATGGGCTGGGACGACAACGGCCTGCCCACCGAGCGGCGCGCACAGAACGTGTACGGCGTGAGCTGCGACCCCGCGCTGCCGTACGACCCGTCGTTCCCCATCCCCGAGAGACCCTTCGACCCGCCGAAGGCGATCTCCCGGCGTAACTTCATCGAGCTGTGCGCACACCTGACCGCCACCGACGAGGTCGCGTTCGAGGAGTTGTGGCGCCGGCTCGGGCTGTCCGTCGACTGGTCGCACACCTACGCGACGATCGGGCGCGAGGCGCGGCTGACCAGCCAACGGGCGTTCCTGCGCAACCTCGGGCGCGGCGAGGCCTACACCGCGGAGGCGCCGACGCTCTGGGATCTCACGTTCCAGACGGCGGTGGCCCAGGCGGAGCTGGAGGACCGGGAGCGGCCGGGCATGTTCCACCGGCTGCGGTTCGGGCCGGTCCAGGTGGACACCACCCGACCCGAGCTGCTGCCGGCCTGTGTGGCTCTGGTGTGCCACCCCACCGACGACCGCTACACCCACCTGGTCGGCTCAACCGTCCACTCCCCACTGTTCACAGTGGACATCCCGGTCTACGCGCACCGCCTCGCCGACCCCGCCAAGGGCACCGGCGTCGCGATGGTGTGTACGTTCGGCGACCTCACCGACGTCACCTGGTGGC
>JAUZEY010000067.1 GCA_030838785.1 Actinomycetota bacterium
GAGGGCGTCGTAGGCCGCTTCGGCGGGGTCGCCGTTGAGGCCGAGGCGGCCGGTCTCGAGCGACCGGCAGGCCTTCTGGATCGATTCCGTGAACGTGCGGCCGAGCGCCATGACCTCGCCGACCGACTGCATTTTCGTGCCGAGGACGGGCGGGACGCCGGAGAACTTCTCGAAGGCGAACCGGGGGATCTTCACCACGACGTAGTCGATGGTCGGCTCGAAGCTGGCCGGCGTCTCGCCGGTGATGTCGTTCATGACCTCGTCGAGGCGGTAGCCGACGGCGAGCTTGGCCGCGATCTTGGCGATGGGGAAGCCGGTGGCCTTCGACGCCAGCGCCGACGAGCGCGACACCCTCGGGTTCATCTCGATGACGACCATCTCGCCGTCGGCCGGGTTGACGGCGAACTGGATGTTGGAGCCGCCCGTCTCCACCCCGATGCGGCGGATGCAGGCGAAGGCGGCGTCGCGCATCGTCTGGTACTCGACGTCGGTCAGCGTCTGGGCCGGGGCGACGGTGATGGAGTCACCGGTGTGGGTGCCCATCGGGTCGAGGTTCTCGATTGAACAGACCACGACGGCGTTATCAGCGCCGTCGCGCATGACCTCGAGCTCGTACTCCTTCCAACCGGCGATCGACTGCTCGAGGAGAATCTCCCCCACCGGGCTGGCGGCGAGACCGGTGGCCGCCACGACTTCCAGCTCGGTCGCGTCGCCGGCGAAGCCGGTGCCGCCGCCGCCGAGGATGAACGACGGCCGGCAGATGAGCGGGTAGCCGATCTCCTCGCCGACGGCGAGGGCCTCGTCCAGCGAGTAGGCGATGCCGGACTTCGGGACCGACAGCCCGATCTCGATCATCGCCGCCTTGAAGCGGCGCCGGTCCTCGGCGGTGTGGATGGCCTCGACGCCGGCGCCGATCAGCTCGACGTCGTACCGGTCGAGGACGCCGGCCTCCGCGGCCTGGATCGCCAGGTTGAGCGCCGTCTGCCCGCCGAGAGTGGGCAGGAGGGCATCGGGCCGCTCCTTGTCGATGACCCGGGTGAGGGTGTCGAGGTCGAGGGGCTCGATGTAGGTGGCGTCGGCCAGCTCGGGGTCGGTCATGATCGTGGCCGGGTTGGAGTTGACCAGGACGACCCGGTACCCCTCGGCCCGCAGCACCCGGCAGGCCTGGGTGCCGGAGTAGTCGAACTCGCAGGCCTGCCCGATGACGATCGGGCCGGAGCCGATGACGAGGATGCTCTCGATGTCGGTCCGCTTCGGCATTACCGGCCCATCAGAGTGGTGAACTCGTCGAAGAGGTAGGCGGCGTCGTGGGGGCCGGGGGCGGCCTCGGGGTGGTACTGCACCGAGAAGGCCCGCAGGCGCTCGACCTTCAGGCCTTCGACGACGCCGTCGTTCAGGTTCACGTGAGTGACTTCGGCCCTGCCACATTCGGGAAGGGCCAGCGACTCGGCGTCGACGGCGTAGTTGTGGTTCTGGCTGGTGATCTCCACCGTTCCCCCGCGCAGCCGGCGGACGGGGTGGTTGGCGCCGTGGTGGCCGAACGGGAGCTTGGTCGTGGTGCCGCCCAGCGCCAGGCCGAGGAGCTGGTGGCCGAGGCAGATCCCGAACACCGGCACCTCGCCGAGGAGGCCCCGAATGGCGTCGGGGGCGCCAGCCACGGCGGCCGGGTCGCCCGGACCGTTGGACAAGAAGACGCCGTCCGGCCGGCGGGCGAGTACGTCCCCGGCCTTGGTCGACGCGGGCACGACCTCGACCCGGCAGCCGGCGGCGGTGAGGCGGCGGAGGATCGAGGACTTGATGCCGAAGTCGTAGGCCACGACCGAGAACGGCGCATCGGAACGGTTGCCGGGGGCCTGGTAGGGCGTCGTGCAGGTGACGGTGGCCACCAGGTCGAGGCCGTCGGTGCCCATGGCGCCGGCGGCCGCCGCCCGCACCGCCCCCTCGTCGGTCCCGAACGCGCCGGGGAGGGCACCGTGGTCCCGGAGGTGGCGGGTGAGCCGGCGGGTGTCGATACCGGCCAGCCCGGGAACACGGTGCCGGCAGAGGTAGGCGTCGAGGCCCTCCTCGGAGCGCCAGTTCGACGCCCGGCGGGCCAACTCCCGCACAACGATGCCGGCGCAGTGGACGCCGCCGCTCTCCTCGTCGGCCGAATTCGTGCCGTAGTTCCCGATGTGGGGATAGGTGAAGGTGATGACCTGCCCGGCGTAGGACGGGTCTGTCAGCACCTCCTGGTAGCCCGACATGGCGGTGTTGAAGACGAACTCGCCGGTTGCGACGGTGAGCTCGACTTCAGCATCGGCGAACGCCCCGATCGCCTCTCCTTCGAACTCCGCCCCGTCGGCCAGAACGAGGAGCGCCGGCTCCGGCCGCACCCGGCCCGTCACGGAACATCCCCATTCTCCAAACCGGCGTTCGGCACCGTGGGCAAGGCGCGGTGAGGAACGCCGGTATCCGAGGGCGCCGGCAGGGCGGGCAACTGGCGTTCCTGACCGGCCGCATGACGCGGTGAGGAA
>JAUZEY010000087.1 GCA_030838785.1 Actinomycetota bacterium
CGGCTACGCCACCCTGGGGGAGATGGGCTTCGAGGGCCGCTTCGAATACGGCGTCATCGGCAGTGTGGTGAACCTCGCCGCCCGGCTGTGCGACCGGGCCGAGCCGGGCCAGATCCTCATCAGCGCCAGGGCCAAGGCGGCGGTGGAGGACGCCGCCGATCTGGAAGAGGTGGGCGAGGTTTCCCTCAAAGGCTTCCGCGCCCCGGTGCGGGCCTTCAACGTGGTCGGGCTGCGGGTGCTCCCATGAGGCGGGGTCGCCGGCGCACGATCGCCACCCGGCTGTTGGCCTGGTTCCTGCTCATGGCCTCCCTCCCGCTGGCGGCGGTCCTCTTCCTGACCACCCGCAACGACGCAGCCAAGCTGCGCCGGGACGGGTTCGCCACCGTCGCCAGCACGGCCGCCGCCAAGGCGGACCGGATCGAGCAGTTCATCAAGGAACGGCGGGAGGCGGCCCAGGCGCTGGCCCGCACGCCGGCCATGGTCGACCGCTACCAGCAGCTGGCGGCGGCCGGCTCCGCGACCGGCGTCGACTCGGCGGGCTACGCCCAGGTGGAAGCGGCGTTGCGGCCGTTCTTCAGCCGCTACCTGCGGGACTTCGGGTTCACCGACCTGTTCCTGGTCGCCCCGGACGGGCAGGGCATCTTCGCCGTCAACGAGCGGGAGGGCCTCGGGTTCAACTACGAGACCGGCCCGTTCAAGGGCACCGACCGGGCCGCTGCCTTCACCCGGGTCCGCGACTCCGGCAGCCTGGTCGTGGCCGGGTTCGACTCGTTCTCGGTGAACCAGCGGGCGGCCTACATCGGTGTGCCGCTGTCGGGCGCCGGCGCCGTCATCGGGGTGGCGGTCTTCGAGGTCGGCAAGGCCGACGTGTTCGCCGTGGTGGCCGACAACGCCGGTCTCGGCGACAGCGGCGAGACGCTGCTCGGTGTGCGCCACGACAAGGACGTGCTCGTGGTGGCCCCGGCGCGCTTCGACGGCCAGCTCCCGAAGGGCCGGCGCATCGCCATCGGCGACCCGGCCGACGCCGGGTTGCAGTCGGCCGTCCAGGGCGGGTCCGGCCAGGGGACGGGACGCGACTACCGGGGCGTCAAGGTGCTGTCGGCCTGGCGGCCGGTGCAGAGCGTCGGCCTCGGGCTCGAGGTCACGATGGACCAGTCGGAGATCTTCGCCCCCGTCCGCAGCCAGCGGCGCACCCTGTTCGAGCTGACGGTCCTCGGGTTGCCACTGCTGGCGCTCGGGGCGCTGCTGGCGGCCCGGTCGGTGTCGAAGCCCATCACCCGCCTCACCGAGGCGACCCGGAAGATCGCCGCCGGCGACCGTACCTTCCAGGTCCCCGTCGAGCGCGACGACGAGGTCGGGGAGCTGTCGCAGGCCTTCAACCAGATGACCGGCGAGCTGGCCGCCAGCTACGCCTCGGTGGAGGAGACCGTGCGGGTCCGCACCGCCGAGCTGGCCCGCACCACCGAGGCCCTCCGGGAGGCCAAGGAGGCGGCCGAGGTGGCCAACCAGGCCAAGAGCACGTTCCTGGCCAGCATGAGCCACGAGCTGCGGACGCCCCTCAACGCCATCATCGGCTACGCCGAGATGCTGGAGGAAGACGCCGCCGGCGCCGGCCAGGAAGCCCTCCTCGACGACCTCGGCCGGATCCGGGGCGCCGGACGGCATCTCCTCGGTGTCATCAACGACATCCTCGACCTGTCCAAGATCGAAGCGGGCAAGACGGAGCTGTACGTGGAGCCGTTCGACGTCGCCCGGTTGGTCGGCGAGGTGGAGGCCACGGTGCGGACGCTGGTCGAGGCGGGCGGGAACCGGCTCGTGGTCTCGCTCCCCGACGGGCTCGGGGAGATGGTCTCCGACCTGACCAAGGTCCGCCAGATCCTCCTCAACCTGGCCGGCAACGCGGCCAAGTTCACCCACGACGGCACGGTCACGATCTCCGCCGCCCGCCCCGGGCCCATCGTGGAGTTCACCGTGACCGACACCGGCATCGGGATCGCCTCCGAGCACCTCGACCGCCTCTTCGAACCGTTCTCCCAGGCCGAGTCGTCGACCACCCGTCGCTTCGGAGGGACCGGTCTCGGACTGGCCATCAGCCGGCATTTCGGCGAGATGCTCGGTGGGGACATCACCGTGGCCAGCACGCCGGAGCGTGGGTCGACCTTCACCGTCCGGTTGCCCGCCCGAGTCGACGCCGCGCCGGGACCGACCGGTCCGGCGGGAACCCCGCCGGTGTCCGGACCGGTGGCGATGTCGGCCGCAGCGGTGGCCGCCCCGCCCGGCCCGTCCTCCGACGGCGCTGAACTGTCGGTGCTCGTCATCGAGGACGACGCCGGCACGCGGACGGTCCTCGAAGGGTTCCTGGCCGGCGAGGGCTACCGGGTGGTGAGCGCCCCCAACCGGGACGACGGCCTGCGCCTGGCCCGGGAGCTCCACCCCGACGCCATCACCCTCGACCTCGCCCTCCCGAGCCTGGAGGGCTGGAGCCTGCTCACTGCCCTCAAGGCCGACCCGACGGTCAGCGACGTGCCCGTCATCGTCCTCCTGACGATGGAGTCCGGCGACCCCGTCGCCCTCGGCGCCGCCGACTACCTGACCAAGCCGGTGGAGCCCGGCCGTTTGGCGGCGGTGCTGCGGGCCCACTGCCTCGACCGGGCGGCGCCCGTCCTCCTGGTCGAGGACGACGCCGCGACCCGGGCGATGGTGCGCCGCATGCTGGAGCGGGAGGGCCTGCCCATCGCCGAGGCGGTGAACGGGCGGGACGGGCTCGACCAGGTGGCGCAAC
>JAUZEY010000093.1 GCA_030838785.1 Actinomycetota bacterium
GGCCTCCCCTACGTGCCGTTCACGGCCAACATGGCGCTCCTCGGGCCGCTCGGCCTGCTCGGCTACTTCCCGGCCAAGTTCAAGCTGCGGGTGCTCGACCCGGTCGGCTTCGACCTGCCCGCGGGGCGGGACCGCTACCCCCGCAGCCGGGTGATGGAGGAGTCGGAGGGAATCCGCACCCGCATCCAGGAGGCCCTCTACGACATGCTGTCGCAACGGCGCAGCGTCTGGTTCGGCTGATGCCTGCGCCCGGCGGTTCGGGGGTGTCCCCCGGAAGGACTGCTCCGCCCGGCATGCGGGTGCTCGTCACCGGCATCGGCACCTTCTGGGGCGGACGGGTGGCGCAGATCATCGAGCGGGACCCGTCGGTCGAGATCGTGGTCGGCCTCGACACCCGGGCGCCGACCGTGCCGCTGGAGCGCACCGAGGTGGTGCGGGCCGACTCCTCCTACTCCATCCTGTCCCGGCTGGTGCGGGCGACCGAGGTCGACACGATCCTCCACACCCACCTCGAGGTCGACTCCACCACCATCGGGTCGAGGGCGCTCCACGAGACCAACGTGATCGGCACCATGAACCTGCTGGCGGCGGCGGGGGCGCCGGGGTCGTCGGTGCGCAAGGTGGTGCTCAAGTCGTCGACCCTGATCTACGGGTCGACCCCGTTGGACCCGTACTTCTTCTCCGAGGAGGCCGGCCGGTCGGGCCCCGCCCGGACCCGGGTCGAGCGCTCGCTGCTCGAGGTCGAGGGCTACCTGTCCGACTTCGCCGACGACCATCCCGACGTGGTGGTGAGCCGCCTGCGGTTCTCCAACGTGCTCGGCCCGGATCTCGACACCCCGTTGTCGAGGGCGCTGCGGCTGCCGGTCGTGCCCGAGATCTTCGGCTTCGATCCCCGCCTCCAGTTCACCCACCAGGACGACGTCCTCGGTGCCCTGTGCTTCGCCGCCCTCCACGACGTGCCGGGCATCTTCAACGTCGCCGGCGACGGGACGGTGGTGTGGAGCGACGTGTGCCGCCTCGTCGGGCGCCGCCGGGTGCCGATCTCCCCGGTGGGGACGGGTCTGGCCGCCGGTGCGCTGCGCCGCCTGGGGATCGTCGATCTGCCGCTCGAGGTGCAGAGCCTGCTGCGCTACGGCCGGGGCGTCGACAACCGGCGGTTCCAGGACGCCGGCTACCGGTACCGCTTCACGTCGGCCGGCACGGTGGAGGACTTCGCCCGCCACCTGCGACTCCGGGCCGCCGTCGGCGACCGCCCCCCCGCCTACCGCTACGACCCCGGGGTGGAGGACTTCTTCCGCCGGTCGCCGGCGGTCGTGAGCCGGCCCGGCCGGGCCAGCCGCGGCCCCCGAGGTGACCGGCGGCCTCCCACCGCCGGGTGATTTTCCCTCTCGGTGGCGCGTCTAGGCTCTGCGGCCATGGAGATCCGCGACCTGGTGGTACGGGACCTCGTCACGGTGGGGCCCGCCCACACCCTGGCCCAGGCAGCCAAGCTGATGAGCGCCAAGCGGGTCGGCTCCGCCATCGTGCTCACCGATGAGTCGCCCGGCATCCTGTCCGAGCGCGACGTCCTGCGGGCGGTGGCCGACGGTGCCGACCCCAAAGAGGCGACGGTCGGGGACTACATGACGTGGAACGCCATCGTCGCCACCTCGGAGTGGGACACGATGGAGGCGGCCCGCACCATGCTCCAGCACGGCTTCCGCCACCTGGTGGTGATCGACGGCTCCTCCGAGGTCGGCATCCTCTCCATCCGCGACCTCATGGCCGGCCTGCTCGGCTGCACCCGCCCCGACCGCTCCGGCATCGCCTCGGTCGCCGGCCAGGGGTACTAGGGAGCTTCACCTGCCTCCCCCGAGGCGTCAGACGGAGGTCCGGGTCAGGAACCGCTCGGTCAGGTCGGGGCGGCGGGCTTCCCACTCGGTGGCGGTCATCCCGTAGCGGACGTGGTCCTCCCACGCGCCGCGGATCTGGAGGTAGTCGCGGGCGGTGCCCTCCTCCCGCAGGCCGAGCTTCTCAGCCACCCGGCGGCTGGCCTTGTTGCGGGGGACGACGGCCACCTCGACCCGGTGCAGCTTCAACTCCTCGAAGGACAGCCGCAGCACGAGCACCAGCGCCTCGGGGACCAGCCCCCGCCCGGCGTGGGCCTGGTCGATCCAGTAGCCGACATGGGCGCTCTGGAACGGCCCCCGCTGGATCCCGGACAGGTTGATCTCGCCGGCCAGGGTGCCGTCGTGGAGGAAGATCGCCAGCGGATGGGCGGTGTCGAGGTGGCGCTGACGGGCGGCGGAGGCGCAGCGGGCCCGAAAGGCGGCGGCGTCGCGCATCAGGTCGGGCGAGCCCGCCTCGGGGAGTGGCTCCCAGGGCTCGAGCCATTCCCGGTTGCGCCAGCGGACTTCGCGCCAGGCGTCGCCGTCGGCCGGTTCGAGCGGCCGGAGCACCACCCGGGGGCCGACGAGGCGCGTCACGGTCGCAGAAGCTACCGCGGTTAACGTGCGGTTCTGTGAGTGGCGCTGACGTCCTGCTGTGGATGGACCTGGAGATGACCGGTCTCGACGTGGAGAAGGACGTCATCGTCGAGATCGCCGTGCTGGCGACGTCGGCGGCGACCCTCGAACCGCTCGACGAAGGCCTGTCGGTGGTGGTCGCCCAGCCCCCCGAGGTGCTGGCCGGCATGAGCGACTTCGTCCATCAGATGCATGAAAGATCGGGGCTGCTGACCGAGATCGGCACCGTCGGGGTCCCGCTGGAGGACGCCGGCCAGAGGGTCCTGGAGTACATCAAGGGCCACGCACCGGCGCCCCGGACGGTCCCCCTGTGCGGCAATTCCATCGGGATGGACCGGCGTTTCCTGGCCCGCTACCTCTCCGAGATCGAGGAGCACCTCCACTACCGGTCGATCGACGTGTCGTCGATCAAGGAGCTGTGCCGGCGGTGGTACGCGGCACCGTTCAGCGCCCGTCCGCAGAAGAAGGACGACCATCGGGCCCTGCCCGACATCACGGCTTCCATCGCCGAGATGCGCTACTACCGCGAGACGATCTTCAAATGATGGGCGGGTTGGGCGGCGTGAAGGTCGCCACCATCACCGTCGACTGCGAGGATCCCCACCGCCTCGGCGGCTTCTGGAGCGCCCTCCTCGGCTTGGCCGTGGTCGAGGTCGGCGAGGACTACGCCGAGCTGGCCAAGCTTTCCGAGGACGGGCCGAACCTGTTGTTCCTGGCCGTGCCCGAGGCCAAGGCGGGGAAGAACCGGCTCCACCTCGACCTCGTCGTCCCCGACGTGAAGTCGGCGGTCGACTCGGCGCTCGACGTCGGGGCCCGCCGGGCCGAGGGCGACCTGGGCGGCCCGTTCCCCTGGACGGTCATGCTCGACCCCGAGGGCAACGAGTTCTGCCTCTGCCCGCCCGACTGCCCCGGCCCGTCCGCCTCCTGACAACCGCCGGAGCGCTCAGCCGAGCAGGGTGCGGAGGGCGCCGACGAGGGTGGCCACCGCACGCTCCCGGGCGTTGTGGCCCATGAGGCCGATCCGCCAGGCCTGACCGGCGAACGGGCCGAGGCCCCCGCCGACCTCGATGGCGTACTCGTCGCGGAGGCGGAGGCGGGTCTTGGCGTCCTCCACGCCGGACGGGAGCCGGGCGGCGGTGAGCTGCGGAAGGCGGCTGCCCTCGGGGGCGACGAGCTCGAAACCTAGCTCCGGCAACTGCTGCTGGAGGAGTTCGCCGATGCGCTGGTGCCGTTGGTGGACGGCCGGGAGACCCTCGTCGAGGAGCCGGCCGAGCCCGGCGTGCAGCGCCGCGACCAGGACGGAGCTGGCCGTGTGGTGGTAGCGGTGGGGCTCGTGGACGTAGGCGTCGAGGAGGCCGACGTCGAGGTAGAACGAGCAGATCGGCCGCTCCGCCGACCGTCGCACCATGGTGGCCACCGCCCGTTTCGAGAACGTGATCGGCGCCAGGCCGGAGACCGCCCCCAGGCACTTCTGGGTGGCGGAGTAGGCGGCGTCGACGCCCCAGGCGTCGACCTCGACCGGGATCCCGCCCAGCGACGTGACGGTGTCGAGCACGAACAGGGTGTCGGTGTCCTGCAGGGCCCGGAGCGGCGCGACGTCGTTGCGGACGCCGGTGGAGGTCTCGGCGTGCACGACGGCCAGCAGCCGGGCTCCGGCGTTGGCCCGCTGCGCCTCCAGCAGCCGCTCGGGGTCGAGCGGTCGGCCCCACTCGCCCTCGACCCGCACGACATCGGCGCCGGCCCGGCGGGCGACCTCGCACAGGCGCTCGCCGAAGTAGCCGTTGACGCCGACGATGGCGGTGTCGCGGGGCTCGAGCAGGCTGACGA
>JAUZEY010000144.1 GCA_030838785.1 Actinomycetota bacterium
GACGGCCCGCCGGCTGAGGGCGGCCCGGGCGTGGTCCTCTGGGGTCGGGGAGGACGGGTCGGGAGGCGGGTGCAGCGCCTCGTCATGGCCGCGAGCACGCACCCGGGACTCGGGACCTCACTCGGGACCACACTCGAGACCTCCGAGAATTCCGGCAGAAATCTTGCGCCAGACCGCTCCGACGTCGCCACTGGGCCGCGTCCACCGCCGAAGGAATAGAGCGGATGCTGCGGCTCCACATCCTCCCGGAACTCGGGCGGTGGCCGCTGGCCGGGCTACGCCGGGCTCACATCGAACAGTGGGCGGCGCGTCTGTCGCTCGCGCCATCGACCATCCGGACGCTGCACCGCACGCTGTCGTCGCTGCTGGCCGCCGCCGTTGAGGACGAGCGCATCCCCCGCAACCCGGCGTCCGGCGCCCGCCTGCCCAAGGTCGACAGCGACGATGTCGTGCCGATGACCGCAAAGGAGGTGCAAGCCGTTGCCAGCGCGATGGTGGAGCACATCCGGACGGCGGTCGTCGTCGCCGCCGGGACGGGGCTCCGTCAGGGAGAGCTGTTCGGGCTCACGGTGGACCGAGTGGACTTCCTGCGCCGGGAGCTGCGCGTCGACCGGCAGCTGTGGTCGCCTCGAACGGGCCTACCGGTCTTCGCCCCACCGAAGTCGAAGGCGAGCCGCCGCACGGTCGTGTTGAGCGCCGTCGTCGTCGAGGCCCTGGCCGCCCATCTTGCGACGTTCGGGCCGGGCAACGACGGCGTCGTGTTCCACACCATGCGAGGGACGCCGGTGTCGCGCGTCCTCGGCGGCGACTACATCCGCAGCGCGGTAAAGCGGGCCGGCCTGTCCGGCATCACATGGCACAGCCTTCGCCACTACCACGCATCAACGCTGCTGTCCGCCGGCGTCAGTCCGGCCCTCGTCGCCGAGCGCCTCGGCACGACGTCCAGACGCTGATGCGGACCTACGCCCACGTGATCCGCGCCGACGACGACAGGGTCCGAGCGGTCGTCGACGACCACTTCGGCGTTTCGGCTGAGGACTTTCTGAGGACTGACACCCCTCGAGGGGTCCCGTTTATAGGGCCTGACCTGCGCAAATGCGCCGGATTTACCAATACTCCTCGTAGTGCAGGTTGCCCTTCGTCTTGCGGTGGTCCAGGGTGAATCCCCGTTCGGTCAGGATCTCGACGACGCCGGTGGGCTTCGGGTAGGTCAGCGTCCCGTTCTCCTCGTCTTCCTTGGGCAGGCCGATCATGGCCGGGTTGCCGCACATGAAGACGTGGGTGGTGGCGGGGTCGAGCTTGACGCCGAACTCCTTGGGGAAGACGTCGTCGGTGATCAGGTCCTGGATGTAGCGCTTCGGGATGCCGGGCTCCCGGGTCGGGAGCGGGAGGTAGTGGAAGTTGTGGTATCGGGACTCGAGCTCGCGGTTCTTGTCCATGTAGCCGAGGTCGGCCAGGTTCCGGACGGTGATGGCCGAGACGATCGGGCCCATGTGGCCCTTGCGGAGCAGCTCGACGACCATGGCGTTGTGGGGCGCTTCGCCGGTGCCGGTGGCGAAGAAGACAACCGTGCCCTTGGGGTCCGTCACGGGGCCCAGGGTGTAGCGGCCGGCCACCTTCGGGCCCAGGTAGATGCGGTCGCCGGGCTTCTTGAGGGCCAGCCGCGGTGTGAGCCCGGGGATGTTTTCGGGCGTGGGCGGCACCAGCACGATGTAGAACTCGAGCTCGGTGGTGTCGCGTTCCTGGGCCAGGTAGCCGTGTTCGTCGAAGATGCGGTGCGAGATCGAGTACGACCGCCGCACGAGCTTGTCCCACCGGTCGTCGAGCTGAGGGTCCTCGGCGTCATCGATACGCTTCTCCCAGTAGCCGAGGCCGAGCGAGGCGTACTGGCCGGGGAGGTGGTGGACATCGCCGTGGTCGGGCCGGACGCCGAGCACCCACAGGTCGGAGTGCGTCGGCTCGAAGTAGGTGATGGTGGCGTTGTAGTGCTCCTTGCGGAGCTCCTCGATCACGGCTTCGAAGCCGCGACCGTCGCCGTCCTCCTCCTCGGCGGGGGCCACCTTCAGCGCCGGGAACAGATGGGCCAGCTCGGGCATGACCGACGCGGCGGTGAGGAGGGGAGCGCCCTCTTCGTCACTCATCGGCAGGCCGAGCATCCACACCTTCCCGGAGGCGGCGGCCGCCTCCGTCAGCCCGACGGCGTCGGGGCTCACCGGCGTGCGCCCGGAGGCGAAGATGACCCGGTCGAACTCGAGGTCGGGGGTGCGGCGATCGCCGAAGCAGGCCAGGGGCAGCCCGTCGTCCTCGGCGATGCGGACGGGCACCGACCGGAACAGGATCGTCGCCTGGCGCTCCCGCTCGAGGCGCCGCAGCTCGGTCTGGCCGATGGGGGAGAGGCGCTTCGGCGTCATGCCCCCGGCGGCCAGCACCACCCGGGCGCCGGCCAGCGCCGCCTTGGCCGTGAGCTCCACGGCGTGGTCGGTGAAGCCGACGATGAGGATGTCCTGATCCACCAGCTGGCCGGTGAAGCGGTCGACCAGCACCCGCTCGGACAGGGAGGCGTCGAACGGCGGCGTCCAGGTGGAGTTGCCCACGTTGGTGCGGTGCGCCACCACGCAGGCCCGGGCGGCGTAGACGCCCTTGCTGGTGGTGATCTCGAGCTCGTTGCCGGAGGCGTCGATCTGCTCGACCGTCTCGCCGAAGCCGACGTCGAGCTGGTACTCGCCGATCAGGTCCGTATAGGCCACCGCCGAGGACGGCTCCAGGATCCTGACCCGGCCCAGCCCGCCGCTCTGGGCCGCGACGGCCACCGACAACCCACCCGTGTTCCCGCCCACGACCACCAGGTCGTAGGCGGCGTCGCTACCGGTACCAGACGCCATCGCTCCCCCGATTTTCCGCCAAGGTCAGGAAAGGTTAAGGGCGACGGGGCGGAAACGCCCAACTCCGGACGGGGGGAATCGGCGGTGAGCCGCCCCGGGGCGCCCCGCTACTGGAGCGGGAACTCGACGCCGCGTTCCTCCTCGGGGCGGGAGCCGAAGATGCGGCGGTCGGACTCGTCGATGGCCACGTCGTTGATGCTGGCCTCCCGGCGGCGCATGTAGCCGTGGTCGTCGAACTCCCACAGCTCGTTGCCGTAGCTGCGCCACCACTGGCCGGCGGCGTCGTGGCTCTCGTACTGGAAGCGCACCGCGATGCGGTTCCCGTCGAAGGCCCACAGGTTCTTGCGCAGGGCGTAGTCGAGCTCCCGCTCCCACTTCTGGGAGAGGAACTTCACGATCTCGTCCCGCCCGGTGACGAACTGGTCGCGGTTGCGCCACACGGAGTCCTCGCTGTAGGCGCCGGCCACCCGCTCGGGTTCCCTGGTGTTCCAGGCGTCCTCGGCGGCCTGCACCTTCTGGGCGGCCGTCTCGCGGGTGAACGGGGGGAGGGGCGGGCGATCGGCCATGGCGGCGGCTCCTTCGGACGGGGATGGATGGAGAACGTTGGTTCTCCGGGGGCCTGGCGGGTAAGTTAGAGAACGATGGTTCTCCCGTCAACCACGGCGTCCATGAAGTCAGGGTCGCCGGCCGCGCCGGCTGACGGCGAGCGGC
>JAUZEY010000146.1 GCA_030838785.1 Actinomycetota bacterium
CAGGCGATCATCACCGGCCTGGAGTCGATGGGGCTTCCGCCGTTCGAGACGTTCTCGCTGGAAGAGGGCCGGCAGGTCATCCAGACCTTGGGCAGTTTCATGATCCCGGCCGAGGAGGTCGCCTCCGTCGTCGACACGGCGGCCCTGGGGCCGGAGGGCGATATCCCGCTGCGGATCTTCACGCCGGAGGGGGACGGGTCGGCCGGGTCGAACGGAGACGGGCTCCGGCCCGGCATCCTCTACTTCCACGGCGGGGGCTTCTCGACCGGAAGCATCGACCTGGTGGAGCCGGTGTGCCGGGCGCTGGCCAACCGGTCCGGGTGCATCGTGATCGCCGTCGGCTACCGCCTGGGCCCCGAGCACCCCTACCCGGCGGCCGTGACCGACGCCTACGTGGCCACCGCCTGGATCGCCTCCAACGGCCGGCACTTCGGGATCGACCGGTCGCGCCTGGTGCTCATGGGGGACAGTGCCGGGGCCAACCTGGCCACCGTGACCTGCATGGTCATCCGGGACAACGAGGACGAGATCGATATCGCCCTCCAGGTGCTGATCTACCCCGTGACCGACCTCGCCCACGAGAACACCCCGTCCTACAAGGAGAACGGCGAGGGCTACCTCCTCACGAACGGGATGATGTCCTGGTTCAAGGGCCATTACCTGGCGGGCTGCGGCGAGGAGTCGATGGCCGAGCCGTACTGCTCACCGATGTTCATGGGGGATCTGGGCGGCCTCCCCCCGGCGATCATCGTCACCGCCGAATACGACCCGCTGCGCGACGAGGGGGAGGCCTACGGCGCCCGCCTCGAACAGGCCGGGGTCCCCACCGACATCCGCCGGGAGGACGGGATGATCCACGGCTTCTTCTGGATGGGCGGGGCCATCGACCGGGGGCGGGAGCTGCTCGACGAGCTCGGCGCCGACCTCCGCAAGTCGCTCTTCGACTGACCCCGATCCCGGGGCGCCAGAAGGGCGCGTCTTACACTTCCCCTCCATGTCTCGGCCCAAGCCTCACCAGATCGTGCTGGCCACCGGCGTCGCGGCCGGTCTCGTCTTCGCCGGCTCGGGAATCGCACCGTCCATCGTCGGCTGGCACGACGAATCGCCCGTCAGCCGGGAGGTGTTCGGCAACATCCCGAGCGCCGTGAAGGTGCTCTTCTACCTGGCGGTGGCCGTCACGGCCGTCGTGTGCGGCAAGCTGGCCTCCGACCGGGTGAAGAACTGGGAGCGGGGCCAGCCCGACGATCGCCGCACCACCAAGGCCAACGCCAAGAAGCGGGCCGGGGACTTCCGGGCCGGGGTGTGGATGCAGACGCTGCTGCGCGACCCCGCCGCCGGCATCATGCACTCGCTCCTGTACTTCGGGTTCATCTGGCTGTTCATCGCCACCGTGCTCCTCGAGGCCAACCACCAGTTCCCGCCCGGCCTCAAGTTCCTCCACGGCAACGTCTACGAGGCCTACTCCCTCACCGCCGACCTGGCCGGAATCGCCTTCCTCACCGGCATCGGCTGGGCCATTGGCCGGCGCTACATCTGGCCGCCGTACCGGATCTGGACCAAGACGAAGCCCGAGGACGCCCTGATCCTCGGCGTGTTCCTCCTCATCGGAGTGAGCGGCTTCCTCGTCGAAGGGCTGCGCATCGCGCTGGTGGGGCGGCCCACGTTCGAGAAGTGGTCGATCGTCGGGTGGCCGCTGTCGGCGGCGTTCGACGGGCTGTCGGCCACCGCCCTGTCCCGGGTGCACCGGGCCGTGTGGGGGCTGCACTTCGCCGGCTTCCTGACCTTCCTGGTGCTGCTGCCGACCACGAAGCTGCGCCATATGTTCACGTCGCCGATGAACATGTACCTGCGGGACCGGCCCCGGCCCAAGGGGGCCATGAAGCCGCTGCCGAACCTCATGGAGACCGAGCTCGACTCCTTCGGGGCCTCGAAGATCGAGGACTTCACCTGGAAGCAGCTCATGGACACCGACGCCTGCACCATCTGCGGGCGCTGCACGTCGGTCTGCCCGGCCAACAAGACCGGCAAGCCGCTCGATCCCCGGGAGATCGTGCTCAAGATCGGCGAGGTGATGGCCGCCACCGCCAACCCCAAGGTGCCGCCCCCGGTCACCGTCGACGCCGAGATCACGATCTCGGCCGGCTCGGTGCTGGAGCGGATCACCGCCGAGGAGGTCTGGGCCTGCACCACCTGCAAGGCCTGCGACGAGATCTGCCCGGTCAACATCGAGATCCTCGACAAGAGCCTCGACGTCCGCCGCGACTACTCGCTGATGGAGACGAACTTCCCCACCGAGCTCGGCAACGCCGACCGGGGCATGGAGAACTCCTCGAACCCCTGGGGCCTGAGCCAGGCCGACCGGGCGCAGTGGGCCCGGGGGCTGCCCGACGAGGTCCCGATCGTCGACCCGTCCTCGGGGAGCCTCGGCCACGAGTACCTGTACTGGGTCGGCTGCGCCACCAGCTTCGACGACCGCAACAAGAAGGTGGCGGTCGCCACGGCCAAACTGTTGCAGCGGGCCGGCGTCGACTTCGCCATCCTGGGCCAGAACGAGCTCTGCACCGGCGACCCGGCCCGGCGCTCCGGCAACGAGTACGTGTTCCAGATGCTGGCCCTGCAGAACATCGACGCCCTGAACGGCCTCGGCGTGCAGAAGATCATCGCCAGCTGCCCGCACTGCTTCAACACGCTGAAGAACGAGTACCCCGACTACGGCGGTCGCTACGAGGTCGTCCACCACTCCCAGTTCCTCAGCCAGCTGGTGGAGGACGGGCGCCTGTCGCTGGCGGGGGCGTCGCTCGGCGAGCGCATCGCCTACCACGACTCCTGCTACCTCGGCCGCCACAACGACGTCTACCTCGCCCCCCGCAAGGTGATCGGCTCGATCGCCGGCGTCGAGGTCGTGGAGATGCCCCGCAACGGCACCCGGGGCCTGTGCTGCGGCGCCGGCGGGGCGCGCATGTTCATGGAGGAGCGGACGGGCAAGAAGGTCAACATCGAGCGCACCGAAGAGGCGCTCGGGACCGGCGCCGACCGGATCGCCGTGGCCTGCCCGTTCTGCATGATCATGCTGGACGACGGCGTGAAGGAGAAGGGCGCCGACGAGCAGGTCAAGGTCAGCGACATCTCGATGGTCCTGCTCGAGGCCATCGAGGGCATCCCGACCCGGGCCGCCTCCGCCGCCATGACCCCGGGCGCCCGCCCGGCCGAGCCGGCCTAGTCGTTCTCGAAGTTCAGGTAGTAGCGGGACGGGGTGGGGCCGCGCTGGCCCTGGTACTTGGAGCGGGTCTCCGCGCTGCCATAGGGACGGTCAGCCGGGGAGGTCATCCGGATGAAGGAGATCTGGCCGATCTTCATGCCGGGGTAGATGGCAATCGGCAGGTTGGCCACGTTCGACAGTTCGAGCGTCAAGTGTCCCGACCATCCAGCGTCGACGAATCCCGCGGTGGAATGAATCAGCAGCCCCAGGCGCCCCAACGAGCTCTTCCCTTCCAGACGGGCCACCAGGTCGTCGGGGAGGGTGACCACCTCGAGGGTGCTGCCGAGGACGTACTCGCCGGGATGGAGGATGTAGGCCTTGCGGTCCTCCACCTCCACCAGCATCGTCAGGTCCTCCTGCGGCTGCTTCGGGTCGATGTAGGGCGTCGTGTCGTTGCGGAAGACCCGGAAGTACCGGTCGACGCGGAGGTCGACCGACGAGGGCTGGACGTCGCGGTCGTCGAGCGGGTCGATCACGATGCGCCCGTCGGCCAGCTCCTTGCGGATGGAGCCATCGGAGAGGATCACGGCGACAGACTACCGACCCGGGTCACCGAGGATCCGGCCTCCCGGGCGCGGGGCGGCCCCCGGGGCCATTGCTCCCCGGGGGCCGGCGTCATCGTCGGGGGCAGACCCCTGCGTCATGACCAGGAGAGGCTGAAGATCGCTTGACGGCCCCGGGTTTAGGCCAGCGGGGCGTCGCTGCCGGCGTCGCAGCAGCGGCCGGGTTGGCGGGAAACCCTGCGCCGGATCGACGGCAGG